>WFPH01000001.1 GCA_015487645.1 Thermosulfurimonas sp.
GCAGCGTCAGATGTGTATAAGAGACAGCCTCACCCCGGTGAGACCCTGCCCATCTCGGTGGGAGGGTATTCCGGCTCCTTCACCTTAAGCCCGGAAGGGCGCTTCCATCTGGCCTTTGATCGAATGGATCTCCCGGGGCTCAGGAAAGTTCTTGGTCTGGCGGTCTCGCTAGCCCGGGAGATGGGAAAATTAACCGAGCCTTTCCTGGCTCTGCACCTTAAAACCCTTGACCTCGGGGAGGAATAAGCTATATTTTTGAAACTGACGGCTGGGGGGTCGTCTAATCGGCAGGACAGTGGGCTCTGGACCCACCGGTCTAGGTTCGAATCCTAGCCCCCCAGCCAATTTCTTTTAGTAAACTAGGACTTTGTCGCTCTCCCAGATCATCTGGTAAAAGGCCTTGCGCCCGGCGGGGATGACCTTTTCGGACTGCACACCGTGCATCCGGAGGGCCTTCTTTCACCCATAGACCTGGCCGCCATTTTTGAGAAAAGCCTCAAGCTTCCGGGCCACATCCACGGGGGCATTCCCCATCTTTAGCATCTCCACACCCTTGCCCGTAAGATAGATCCGGACCGTATCCCCCTGCGAAAGGGCGAAGTTTGCAAGCCGCAGGGTCTGCCAGATGGTCTCCATCTCGTTCCCGGTGATGACCAGAAGCAGGCGGCGGGACTTTGCTCCCCATCCCGGGGCCGCCGCCAAGAAAAAGGCTAGGGAAAAGACCAATAAAAACCTTTTACTCCACATAACTCCCTCCTTACTTGGGTGGTTTAAAAGACCAGAATCCTGTCCGCGTCTTTTACCAGTTCGTAAAGGTCTTTCAGGGTGGAGAGGGGGCAGAGCTCGGATCCTCCTTTTTCTCGGAGCTTAAGACAGGTTCCGCAGGCCATGATCTTGCCCCCGGTGGAAAGGAATTCCTCAAGCTGTTTGCGCACCGCAAAGGGGCCTTCGCTTATCTCCGGGGCCTCTACCCCTTCCCCTATAAGGAAGATCTGGACCTCGTCTCCGGCCTTGAGGGCGAAGTTGGCCAGACGCACCGCATTCCAGGCCTTCTCCGCCTCCTTGGTGGTAATTACGATCCCCAGTTTCATGTTCCCCCCTCCTTTTGAGGATTTAGAAAGTAGGGGCAACGAGCCCCTCGGCAGCCGTGGGGATGAAGGTCGGAGAAAGAGCAGAAAGGGGTTGAACATCGGAGTTTGAACTGAGGGAAAACCTGTTCTATTCCCCGCGCAGCCATTTCGAGCCCGGTCCAGAGGTAAGCCTTGCAGCAGCCTGGCCCCGTAAGTTCCGAAAACCTGCGAAGGAGATCGCCGGTCAATCTCATGACCTCGCGCTGCTCCCAATCGGTTCCACAACGGGAGCCTATAAGGTAAGCCAGAACTGCTCCCAGGGCCGGAACTATCCCGCAAATTCCCGTAAGGCCGCAAAACCCACCTCTGGCCTGGATCTCAGTGCGGGAAAATATTTCCTCAATCTCAGGGCCAGAAAGAGACCAGCCGGCGGCTTTAAGGGCCCCCAGCAGGGCGGCAGCGGCAAGAAAGGCATGTTCACACCCCAGCATGGGGAAGGGATATTCCTCAAGCCACCACATAGAGAGGGCCACGGGGTCCGGAGACTCCGAAGCCGAGATCTTCTTTTTCAGGAAGTCCTTTACCGCCTCTCCATGGCAGGAATCACATACGAAGTGTCCCTCCGGGCACATGACATGGGCAAGCTTTTTATTCCCACAATAAAAACACTTTTCTGCCCGGGCCTGCGTACGATAGACAAGAGGTTTTCCGCAGATCATGCAATGGACGGGCTTGCGAGGGCCCTTTTCTACCCCCTCCCGGGAGCCTGTCTCCCTCTTTCAGGTAAGTCCTTTACAGGTAAGGTGCTCCATCTTTTACCTCTCTAAATTCCATCTATAAACATATTAAAATGTATTTATTTAATGTCAAGGCTCATTAAAAGATCTGTCTGTGATGGAATCTTTGCCAAAATCTTATCGGGGATCTCGCTTCAATCTCCTACAGAGATACGACGCTCCTTCGGGAGAAAGGTGCAGTCTGCGAGCCAATTCCGCCACCGAAAGTCCGGGCTCCTGAGAGAGGATTTTGCGGGCTTCCTCCGTAAGTTCGTCGAGCCACTCTTCAAAAAGGTACTTCAGGTCCTCCGGCACCTCCTCGGGAAGGCTTTCTTTTTCTCCCACCGCGGAAACCATTCCCTTGCAAACCGAACGCGGGTCCACGCCCGCGTCAAAACATTTGGCCAGTCAGTAATAGACCATAGAGGGAACTTTCCCTTTCTCGCCTTTAAAGAGTTCCAGGAAGAAACTCTGTTGCTCTTTTTCGTTAAGGAGGCTGTAAATCTGGGAGAGAAGAAAAAAGAGAGCCTCTTTCATCTCCTCCAGGGTAGCCTGCTGGAATAAATCTTTAATCTTCTTATTCATTTTGGAACCCTCCCATGATGGATTGGGCCAGGGCAAGCAGTTCGAAGACCCGGGGGTCTTTTAAACGGTAGAAGACATAAGGGCCCTTTTTCCGGCTCGTGACCAGACCGGCCAACTTGAGTTCTCTCAGGTGATGGGAAACCAGGGGTTGGGATATTTCCAGTTTTTCCACCAACTCGCCCACCGAGATTTCTCGATCTTTCAGAGCTAACAGAATTCGCAGACGATTTTCATCCCCTAGGGCCTTGAAGAGAGTAGTCAGGGGTCCTAAGATCTTTTCCCTTTCCATGGTAGAATCCTTTATAACAAACATCCTTACGCTTCTGGAGAGGGGTGTTCCTATGGGTGTTGTGAAAGATCTCGGGGAGCTTTATCTGGCCCGGAATTACAAGCGGTTCCCGGTGGCTTTCGTCAAGGGTAAGGGGACCCGGCTCTGGGACGAAGAAGGTCGAGAGTATCTCGATTTTTGCGCCGGGATTGCGGTCTGTGCCTTGGGGCACTGTCCGGAGGAGGTAGTTTCCGCCATAAAGGCCCAGGCCGAGAAGCTTCTTCATGTCTCGAATCTTTACTGGACCGAGCCCCAGGCACGGCTGGCGCAGATCTTGGTGGAAAACTCCTTTGCCGAGCGGGTTTTCTTCTGTAACTCCGGGGCCGAGGCCGTGGAGGCGGCCCTCAAGCTCGCCCGCAGGTGGGCTTACCTCAACCATGGTCCCGGAAAAACCAGGATCGTGGCCCTCGAGAATTCCTTCCACGGGCGAACTTACGGCGCCCTATCGGCCACAGGACAGCCGACCTACTGGGAGGGCTTCGAGCCGCTGGTTCCAGACTTTGTGCACGTACCGGCGAACGATGTGGCCGCTTTGCGATCCGCGGTCGACGAACGGACCTGTGCCGTGATTCTGGAACCCATTCTGGGAGAGGGAGGGGTGATCCCGCTCACCCAGGAGTTCATGGCCGAGGCCCGAAAGCTATGCAAAGAGGTAAAAGCCCTCCTCATCCTGGATGAGATCCAGACCGGCATCGGGCGCACCGGTCGCCTTTTTGCCTACGAGCTTTACGGGATTTCCCCGGACGTGCTGTGTCTGGCCAAGGGGCTCGCCGGCGGGCTTCCTTTGGGGGCGGTGCTCGCCCGGGAGGAGGTCCTGTCCGCCTTAACTCCGGGCTCCCACGCCTCAACTTTTGGGGGGAATCCGGTCTCCTGTGCGGCGGCCCTTGCGGTGCTTGAGAAGGTGCTCTCAACAGGATTTCTCGATGAGGTGCGTCTTAAGGGCGAGGCCTTAAGGAAAGGACTCCTTTTACTGGTTGAGGAGTTTCCGCAAAAACTCAAAGGGGTACGGGGTGCGGGGTTACTGCTCGCCCTTGAGACCCGGATCCCGGCGGGAGAACTCTGCGAGGCCCTCTTTTCGCGTCGCATCCTTACCACCGCCCCGAAACCCGACGCCCTGCGCCTAACTCCGCCTCTCATCGTGACTTACCGTGAGATAGACGCCCTTCTTTCGACCTTAAGGGAGATCCTGTCGAGCTAGGAAGGTCTCCTAGCGAGAAAGGGAGGGGCCCCGTGGATTAACTAAAAGTAGATTTTGTGGCTTGACATACTCCATACGAACTGTTAATGTGAAAGAGTAAAATTTACAACAAGGAGATAGGCCATGGGTTTTGAGGGAGCCTGGATCTGTTCCACTAGCAGCTGCGGCTACATGTATGTGCCGGCCAAGGGGGACCGGAAGGGAAAGATCCCTCCGGGGACCCTTTTTGAGGAGCTTCCCGAGGACTGGCGGTGTCCGGTCTGCGGGGCAAGCAAAAAGGCCTTTCGCCCGATGGGCGAGGCGGAGAAAGGAGGTGAGCGGTAATGCGTATCGAAATTGAAGGCCAGGTGGTTTATTTTCGGCCGGAAAACGAACGGGAGGCCCAAGAGCTCGACCGTCTCTGGAAGGTGCTTACGGTGTGCGAGGGGGAGAATCGCCGGATACAGCCCATGGGGATCTACACCCCAGGGGCCACGGAAGCCGCACAGTTTTTTATCGAGGGGGTGAAGCCGGCGGTAAGCCCGGAGAAGACCGTGCGTTATGTGTGCATGGTCTGCAACCGTATGGAGGAACATCCGGCGGGAAAGGCTCCCATCTGCTGCGGGAAACCCATGATTCCCATGGACTAAGGGGAGAAAGATGAAGCTCAAGCGCCGGGAGCGGATCGACACCCGAGGGGTGGCCAATATCCTTCGGGAGCTGGCTGCGGCTCTTGAGGCCGGGCACCTTGAGCTTGAGGGCCGTAGCTTCGAGCTCCCCGCAGCCGAGGCCGAACTCTCCCTCAAGGTGGAGATGGAGGAGGACGAGTTGGAACTCAAGGTGGAGATCTCCTGGGATTTTCCTGAAAGGAGAGGGCGCGAGGAAGGGCCTTTCCCCGAAGGAAGTTTCCGGCACGGGAAGGCCATAAAAAAAGAAATGGAGGCCCTCTTCAAAGAGATCTCCCGTGAAATAGTATCCGGTCGGCTCCCGGAGGAGGCCGCCCTTTCCCGGTTCATGGAGCTTCATCGTCTCTACGAGCCTTACGCTGAGGGCTTCCTCTCCGCCTGGCAACAGGCCACCGATCTTGCCGAAGGCCTTCTTCGGGCGGTGCGGGAGGGGAACATTGGGGAGGTCCGCAGAGTCTTCGAAGAGATTGCCCGGAGCAAAAAAATGTGCCATAAACTTTACAAAAAGTAAGAAAGGAGGTTTTTAAATGCTTTCCGAAAAGATGGAAACCGCGCTAAACGAACAGATCAAATGGGAGATCTATTCTGCGTATCTTTATCTCTCCATGTCCGCCTATTTCGAGGATCTGGGGCTTGAGGGCTTTGCCCACTGGATGAAGGCCCAGACCGCCGAGGAACTCATGCACGCCATGAAGTTTTACAAGTTCGTGAACGAGCGCGGGGGAAGAGTGCGTCTTCAGGAGATTCCTAAGCCCCCGGAGGAATGGGACTCGCCGCTGGCCTGTATCGAGTACGCCCTCAATCACGAACGGGAGGTCACCCGGCGGATCAACGATCTCATGAGTTTCGCCAAGGAGGAGGGAGATCACGCCACGGAGATTTTCCTGCAGTGGTTCGTTTCCGAGCAGGTGGAGGAGGAGGATTCCTTCGGCCGTCTGGTAAATCAGATGAAGCTGGTCAAGGACTCCCCCCAGGGTCTCTTTCATATCGACCGGGAGCTTGCGGGAAGGCCGCTGGATCTAAACCTTCTCGCCCAGGGCCTCGGCTAAGAGATCTCGTTCGCAGAGGACGAGTAGTCGCTTTTCCAGTCGGGAGAGGTCTTCCAGGAAGGCCTCTCCCGCGCGGGTGAAGTAATTGTAGGCCACTACCGCGGGGATGGCGGCCAGAAGTCCCATGGCGGTGGCGATCAGGGCCTCGGCTATTCCCGGGGCCACGGTGGCCAGGGTCGCGCTGCCCTTGAGCCCGATCCGGTGGAAGGCGGCCATGATTCCCCAGACGGTGCCAAAAAGACCGATGAAGGGGGCGGTGTTGCCCACGGTGGCCAAAAACCCCAGATGGCTCGGAAAATCTCGGGTGCGTTCCTCCCGGATCCTTTCCCATTCCGCAAGGAGGATCTCCTTTAGCCCAGAGAACCATAGACTTCGCAGTTCCGGGGCTTCGGGCCGGGGGTATTCTTTCTTGAGGCGAAAATAGGCCCGCAAGTATTCCTTGAGTGTGCGGCGCAGGAGTCCTTCCGGGATCCTTTCCAGGATCTCGGAGAGAGTGGCGGCCTCCCGGCCTTCGCCGAAGGCTTCTTCTAAGGCGGAAGCCCCTCGCCGGGCCAGGCGCATCGCCCGCCATTTGGCCAGGATTACGGCCCAGGTAAAGACCGAAAGCAGAAATAGGATACCCAGGGTGAATTTGCCCATGGGGCCTACGGTAAGGATCATGTGCCACAGGCTCATTTTGCCCTCCAGAAAAGATTTTCCTCCGGCGAGAGCCCCAGGCGAAGCCCTATCTCCCGGATGGCCCGGCGTCCTTCCTCCCCCAGATCTGCGGTGTAGCCGTTCACGTAGGTCCGGATATGTTCTTCAATCACCGGCCTGGAAAGTTCCTGGGCATGCTGGCGAATGAAGGGCCACAGTTCTTCGAAGCGTCCCCGGGCCAGGGCTAGGGCCTTTTTCAGGGCCGCGAGCAGGGCCTGCCCCGCCCCCTCCGGAAGATCGCGGCGGATGAAGATCCCCCCCAGGGGAATGGGGAGCCCGGTCTCCTTTTCCCACCAGAGGCCCAGATCCAGGATCAGGTGGAGGCCGTATTTCCGGTAAACGAAGCGCCCTTCATGGATGATGACGCCGGCTTCGGCCTCGCCGGCGGAAAGGGCTGGAAGGATCTCGTGATAGGGTCTGAAGACCTTGCGATGGGCCTCCGGGAAGGCCAGGCGAAAAAGCAAGTGGGCCGTGGTGTGTTCTCCGGGCAGAAGGACCTCAAGATCCGGGATCTCCACCAGGGGATAGGCCCGGCGGGCCACCAGAAGGGGGCCACAGCCCCTTCCCAGGGCCGAGCCCACTGGGAACACGGCGTATTTCGGGAGGACTTTCGGCAGCATGGCGAAAGAGAGTTTGATGACCGGGATCTCTCCAGACAGAGCTAGCCGATTGAGGGTTTCGATATCCTCGAAGAGGAAATCCACCTCAAAAGGGGTCTCCACCCAGCCGAGGGCCAGGGGGCCGAAGAGGAAGGTATCGTTGGGACAAGGAGAGATGGCTATTTGAAGTTTCGGGCGAGCCAAGAGAGGACCTCCCGCAGTCTAGCCAGGGCCTTTTCAGTTTCCCAGGGGTCTTCCGGGTTCTCCAGGAGATTGCTCACTGAGCGAATCTCTACCAGGGATAGCCCTAGCCTTTGGGTGGCCCGCGCTACGGCGAAACCCTCCATGTTTTCGGCCAGGGCCGCGTGTCTTCTCCGGAAAAGGAGAGCCCGGCCCGGATCCCGGGTGGCACAGCAAACCGTAACGCAGGGGCCACACTCCACCTCAAAGCTTCCTTCCGAAAGCAGCGCCAGGACCCGCTCAAGCCATGGAGTGCGCAGAGAGACGCGGTTCACCACCGGGAGATCCTGGCTGAAGGGGCTCAGGGAATCCGGCAAACAGAGGGCCAGGTCGCCGAAGATCTCTTCGGCGGCCACCACCAGATCCCCCGGAGCCAGTTCGGTGTCGGGATAGGCGCCCGCGAGACCGACCAGAAAGACCACCGGTGGGCGCCTCTCCCGGAGGACCTCCAGAGTGGTCAGGCCGGCTTCCACCGGCCCCATACCGATAACCACCATCTCCAAGGGGAGTCCTTTCAGCGGTTCGGCCTCAAGTTCCGTGGGCACCAGGACTAACATTCTTCCCTTCGAAAACGTTCGATTTTGGTGGCCCGGCCGGTCTCTTCATCAATCTCAAGGAGGACCCCTTCCACCTTGACAGCCCCCTTCTTCGGGACCTCGAGTTTTCTAGGCACCTGGGTGAGGTACATCTCAAGGGCCTGCTCGAGGTGCATACCGATGACGCTGTCCCGCAGGCCGCACATGCCCACATCCGAGAGATAGGCCGTGCCTTTAGGGAGGATTCTCTCGTCGGCGGTCTGCACGTGGGTATGGGTGCCGAGCAGGGCCGAGACCTGGCCGTCAAGGTACCAGCCCAGCGCAATTTTCTCCGAGGTGGCCTCCGCGTGGAAGTCCACTAGGATGCAGGGGGTTTCTTCCCGAAGGGTTTGGGCCAGGCTTTCGGCTGTGCGGAAGGGGCAAAGTAGCGGCCGCATGAAGATGCGACCTTCCAGGTTGATGACCGCAAGTCGCCGGCCCTCTTTTTCGAGGACCACCGCGCCCCGTCCCGGAGCTCCTTCGGGATAATTGGCCGGCCGCAGAACCCGTTCCGCCTGCGCGAGGTAGGGCAGGAATTCCCGTTTCCAGACGTGGTTGCCCGTGGTGAGGAGATCGAGGCCGAGCCCGAGGAGTTCCTCCGTGATCTTCTCTGTGAGGCCATACCCTCCGGCGGCGTTTTCGGCGTTGGCGATCGTAAAATCCGGCCGGTATTCCTTGAGGAGCTCCGGCAGGAAGGTCCGGAGGGCCCGTCGTCCAGGGTTGCCCACTACGTCACCCAGAAAAAGAATCCTCATTTGGCGTACTCCACAGCCCTGGTTTCGCGCACCACGGTGACCTTGATGACCCCGGGGAACTTCATCTCTTCTTCGATCTTGCGGGCGATATCCCGGGCCAGCAGCACCGCCTCTTCATCCGAAACCTTGCCGCTGTCCACGATCACCCGCACCTCACGCCCGGCCTGAATGGCGTAGGCCTTCTGTACTCCGTTGAAGGAGTAAGCGATGTTTTCGAGATCCTGGAGACGTTTGATATAGGTCTCCAGGAGCTCCCGACGGGCCCCGGGGCGGGCCCCGGAGACCGCGTCCGCGGCCTGAACTAGGATGGCTAGCACCGACTGCGCGGGAACATCCTCGTGGTGCGCGGCGATGGCGTTCACGATCTCTTCGTCTTCTCCGTACTTGCGGGCCAGATCCGCTCCGATGAGGGCGTGCGGACCTTCCTGCTCGAAATCCACCGCTTTCCCGATGTCATGGAGAAGACCGGCCCGCTTGGCCTTCTTTACGTCGAGCCCGAGTTCTCCGGCCATCACCCCGCAGATGAAAGCCACCTCCATGGAGTGCTGGAGGACGTTCTGGGTGTAGCTGGTGCGGTACTTGAGTTTTCCGAGCAGTTTGATCAGTTCGGGGTGAAGCCCGTAGACTCCTACATCGAAGGCCGCTTTCTCTCCGGTCTCCTTGATGGTGGTTTCCATCTCTTCTTCTACTTTCTTGACCACCTCTTCGATGCGGGCTGGATGGATGCGTCCGTCGGCCACCAGACGTTCGAGGGCCAGACGGGCGATCTCACGCCGAATGGGATTGAAACAAGAGAGCACCACCACTTCCGGGGTATCGTCAATGAGCACGGTCACCCCGGTAGCAGCCTCGAAGGCCCGGATGTTTCGGCCCTCCCGGCCGATGATGCGTCCTTTCATCTCGTCGCTCGGCAGCGGCACCACCGAGACCGTCTTTTCGGTCACGAACTCGGCTGCACAGCGGGAGATAGCCAGGGCCAGGATCTCCTGGGCTTTACGTTTGGCCTCCTCCTTGGTTTCGGCTTCGATCCGCATGAGCACCCGGGCCGCTTCTTCCCGGGCCTGTTCCTCCACCCTGGAAAGGAGAAGCTCTCGGGCCTCCTCTTCGCTCATGTGGGCCACTTCTTCGAGGCGTTTCTTCTCTTCCTCGATGAGGCTCCTCAGTTCCTCCTGGCGACGGGAGAGTTCTTCGCGGGTTTTATCTATCTCGGCCAGCTTGGCCTGGAGGTCTCTTTCCATCCCCTGTAGAGCTTCCTCCCGCTGAGCGAGCATGGCCTCTTTCTGAGAAAGCTTGGCCGCCTGGGTTTCCAGTTCCCGGAGCTTTTGACGATGGGCTTCCTCCAGCTTCTCTTTGCTCTGGAGAATTTCCTCTTTGGCCCGGATGCGGGCCTCCTGGGTGA
>WFPH01000002.1 GCA_015487645.1 Thermosulfurimonas sp.
GAGGCCGGTACCGATTCATGTGGATCCACTTGCAACCAGAAACGTTTCCGCGGTCCCGGCCCTGAGGACCGCGGACGGCTCCTGCACGGTATACGGCGACGCTCCTCTCCGGTTTCTCCTCCGAAAGATTCGCGAGGGGGCCTGCGGAAAGAAATTCGGAGCCGTCTTCGAGTTCGCGGAAAAAGACGCCCTTTCGGAGATCCGGGAGGCCGCGGAAAGGGCCTTTCCGGATCGGGAGGTTCTTGCGGCCTTTTTCGCCCGGCGGATGCGGGAGGCCCTCCGTCTTCCCGGAGAGAACCTCCTTCCACTGGCCCGGTACACGGTAACCAGGATCCTTGAGCCCGAATTCGAGCTTCCCTTCGAGGTGAGGGATCCGGAAACCGGAAGGGTGCTCTATCCCAGGGGATTCCGGTTTAATCCGCTCGAGTACGCACCGGAGGTACCGTTTGAGGTTCTCCTGATAAACGGAACAAGGTCCTCCGAGGTGGCCTTCGCCCGGAAAATGATTTCGGAAAAACCCGGGCTTCTCGTACGGGCCCTGGGAGGAGATGCCGGAAAGCTTTCAAAAATTCTTGGAAGACCCGTGCTTTCGGGGCTGGCCATCGCCCGCGCGGGATGGTGTTCCGCCACACCGTGTCTCGTGCGGCGGAAGGGACAGGCCCTTGAGATCACCGAATTCGGACCGGAGGATCTAAAACCGGAGGTCACAAGATGATACGCGGACGTTTTATCGTGCTCGGTATACTCCTGACCTTCCTCCTTGTGTCCCGGGGGTTTTCCCTCTGTAAGCCCCGGTTTGTGAATCCGGTGACGGATGTCTGCTGGAGCTGCATTTTTCCCATAAGGATCGGCGGCATAACCGTGTTCTCTTCCGATGCGCCGGATGCCGACGCGCTCACCTCCCCGGTGTGTTCCTGCCCGGGCCCGGCCGGAATTCCCGTTATCGGCCTTTCGGTTTCCTTCTGGGAACCCTACCGAATCATCGAGGTCGTGGCCGATCCCTGGTGCATGGTGGCCGAAGGGGTGGATATGGGGGGTGTAACCTCTCGCACGGCCCGGGGAACGCTTACCGGTCCCGGACATGGGGCTAACTCCCCGCACTACTTCGCCCAGGCCCACCACATTGTCTTTCCGGTGTGGGGGATTCTCGATCTCCTCACCGATGTTCCCTGCGTGGAATCCGGAGGCTGGGACGTGGCCTATGTGACGGAGCTTGATCCCCTGTGGCAGAGCGATCTCGAAAGCCTCATACTCAATCCGGAGGCCCTGGTTTTCGGAAACGCGGCCCTCCAGCTTGCCTGCACCGCGGATGCGGTGTCCGCGGCCTTCGGGCTTCCCCGGGACGAACTTTTCTGGTGCATGGGCCAGTGGGGAAGCGCCTATCCTCTTACGGGCCGCATCATGACCGGAAATCCCGTTCTCGGGGCGGCCGCGGTGGCGGGAAGGCTGCTCTACAAGCTGAACCGGGAAATGCTTCTCTGCGACCGTGCGGTCTCACCCTGCAGCTGTGTGCGAACCCCGATCTGGATCAAATCCCACTATCGGCTCCAGATCGTGCGGCCCAAGACCAATACCGGTGGGACGATCCGCATAGGTCAGCCCTCGCCCCTCTGGGAGGCGGGTCAGGCTCCTCCGCTTGAGGAGGGTACCTATAACTTCGCCTTCATCGTGTTCCGCAAGGTGAACTGCTGCCTGATATGGACGCCGTAAGGAGGGAGGAGAGCGCATGAAGTTCGAGATCATAATAAGGACGGCCGGTCTCAGTGAGGAAGAGATTGCCGATCTCCGAAAGACCGCCCGGAGGCGGGCCGCCGAACTCCGGGCCGAACATCCGGATGCGGAGATATTCCTGGTGGAGGACGATACCGATGCCTCACCCTCACTAGAAAAACTCGAGGTGAGGGGGGTGTAGAGTGAAAAGATTCGAGAGGATTCTCTTTGCCCTCATCTTCGCCGTTACCGTCACCCTGATCCTGAGGGAGGACCTTCTCCGGAAGCTTTTCGGAAACTTCGCGGGAAGACCCTTCCTTCTCTTTGCTCCCGCGGCCTCGGCTCTTTCCGCCTGGCTCTGGATCGTCGGCAAAAACTTCCGCGGAGCCCTTCTCGCCTACCTTCTCTCCGCGGCCCTTGTGTTCTGGACCACCCTGAAAGCCCTCTTGCCGTAGGAGGCAGGATATGTCCGGGACGATCGTCATAGAGTCCGGAGAAAGGGATCTTCCGGCGGGTCTTCTCGAGGTTGTGAACGATCTCCAGATGTGGGCCTCGCGGGAGATGTACACCAGATCGGACGAC
>WFPH01000003.1 GCA_015487645.1 Thermosulfurimonas sp.
CCTTAGCCCATCCCACGGGAAGGCTTCTCGGGGAGCGCGAGGCCTACGCCATTGATATAAAAAAAGTCATTGAAACCGCGGCCCGAAACGGAAAGGCCCTGGAGATAAACGCCTTTTACAACCGCTTGGACTTAAACGACATTCACGCCCGGGCGGCCAAAGAGGCCGGGGTGAAGCTCCTCATCGGGACCGACGCCCATATTGCCGACCAGATGGCCCAGATCCCGCTGGGGGTGGCCGTGGCCCGCAGGGCTTGGTGCGAGAGGGAAGATGTGTTAAATACGCTTAATGTGGAGGAGTTTCTTGCCTGGCTTAAAAAGGTGAGGGAGGGGGCAGGCTGATGGCCCAAAAACGGGTCCATGTTTTCATCTCCGGAAAGGTACAGGGGGTGTGGTTCCGCTCCTACACCAAGAAAGAGGCCGACCGGCTGGGGGTTAAGGGCTGGGTGAGGAACCTTCCCGACGGCCGCGTGGAGGCCGTTTTTGAGGGAGAGGAGGAGGCCGTGGAGGCCATGGTGCGGTGGTGTCACGAGGGCTCTCCGCTCTCCCGGGTCACCGGGGTTGAGGCCCACGAGGAACCCTACACCGGGGAATTTAAGGATTTCACCATAAGGTATTGAGAAATGATCGATCCCGAAAGGCTGAAACTGGAATTTCTGACGCTAGCGGCCATAGATAGCCCCTCCACCAATGAGAGAGAGTTGGCCCAACATCTGGTCTCGGTCTTCGAGGCTTTGGGAGGGGAATGTTTCTTCGACCATTCCGCGGTCTACAGCCGTTCGAACACGGGCAACCTCATCGTAAGGCTCCCGGGCCGAAGCGATCTCCCGCCCATTCTGCTTTCGGCTCACCTTGATACTGTAGAACCCACTCCGGATGTCAGGCCGGTGGAGGAAGAGGGTCTCATCCGAAACGAGAAGGCCGGGCTTATCGGGGCCGACGACAAAAGCGGGATCGCCGTCATTATCGAGCTCGTAAGGGCCCTCAAAGAGTCCGGCAAACCCCATCCTCCGCTGGAGGTGGTCTTCACCACCTGTGAGGAAATCGGTCTTTTCGGGGCCCGATACCTTGACTACAAGTTATTGAAAGCCCGCATGGGTTACATTCTGGATTCCGAAGACCCGCGGCAGGTCATCCTACAGGCCCCGGAGGCCATCAAGTTTGAGCTCAAAGTCCTTGGGAGAGCGGCCCACACAGGGCTTGAACCGGAGAAGGGTTTGAACGCCATCAAGCTGGCGGCCAGGGCCTTGAACCGGCTACCTACCGGACGCATCGACGAGGAGACCACCCTCAACTTCGGCACCATCCAGGGCGGGAAGGCCACGAATATCGTACCCGAGGAGGTCACCATCCAGGGCGAAATCCGCAGCCACAATCTGGAAAAGATCGAAAGCCTCTGGCAGGAGATCACGCGGGTCTTCGAGGATACTTGTTCCCCTCAGGAACCGGATGGACGACCGGCCTTCTCCGCCAAAAGGGAGGAGATGTTCCCCCAGTTTCGAGTACCAAAGGACCACCCGGTGGTGAAACTGCTAGAGAAAGCGGCCGAAAATCTGGGTCTTGAACTCCGCTATACGAAAAGCGAGGGGGGTTCGGATGCCAATATCTTCAACCGTAACGGCATCACCTGTGTAATCCTGGGAACGGGTATGCGCCGGGTTCATTCCCCGGAGGAATACCTGGTGGTGGAAGACATGGTTCTCTGTGCACGGCTCCTCTATGAAGCCCTTCTTCAGGCCGGTACGGGCACTCTTTCTTAACCTTGCAGGATTCCTTTTCCCGGAGTACTGCCGTCTTTGTGAAAGGTTCCTCCCTCGCGGAGGCTTTCTTTGCCCGGAGTGCGAAAGGAAACTCCCTTTGAATCGTAACCGGTGTCCGGTTTGCGCCAGACCTTATCCGAAAGAAATCCCTCCCCATCCCTGCGGAAGCTGTCTTTCACCGCGGGCCTTCGACCGAGTTCTGGCCCCCTTCCGATACGAACCCCCGCTCAACGAATGGCTCAAGGCCCTCAAGTTCGGTCAGGATTTCACCTTGGCCCGGAACCTTGGTGGACTCCTCCGGAGGCACCTTCCGGAAAATCTCTCCTGGGACCTGGTGGTGCCGGTCCCCCTGGGAAGGCGGAGATTGCGCCAGAGGGGGTTTAACCAGAGTGCGCTCCTGGCCCGTTTCGCCTTCGGAAAATATACCGAGGTCCTCGAGCGAGTGCGTGAGACCCGGCCCCAGAGCGAACTTTCAGAAAAGGAGCGTTTCCGAAACATAAAGAACGCTTTTAAAGTGAAGGCCGGAAAGAATCTCGCGGACAAGCGGATCCTCCTGGTAGACGATGTACTGACCACCGGAGCCACGGCTGAGGAGTGCGCCCGGGTGCTTCGTGCCGCCGGTGCCCGAGAGGTCACCGTAGCCGTCCTTGCCCGGGCATAGGTTGGGGTGGTATCTTTAAAAAAAGGTAGGCGGGAGGATATGTTTCATGGAGAAAATTTGTAAAATATCTGCCAAGGGTGAAATAGTAATTCCGGTAGAGATACGCAAAAAACTCGGTCTGAAAGGCGAAAATCAAGTAAGAATACGATTAAAAAAAGGAAAAATTATCATTGAACCAAGGAAAGATGTAATAGACACATTATATGGTAAATGGAAAGATAAATCGCTAACACACATTCTTCTTGAAGAGCGATACAGGGATAGAAAAGTTGAACAGAAAAAGATTTGTTCTAGATAGTTACGCAATCTTAGCTTTCTTTCAAAAAAAAGCCGGAAGTGATGTAGTATATGATCTTTTTAAAAAAGCTTTATCTCAAAAAGTGCTCCTTTTTCTTTCTATTATAAATTTAGGAGAAATTTTTTACATTACCGCTAAGAGATTAAGTCTTTCAGAAGCCAAAGAGATAACAAATGACATTCAATCTTTACCCATCCAAATAGAAGAAGCTCCTTTTGACCGTGTACTCAAAGCGGCGGAAATAAAAGCTTCTTATCCTCTTTCGTATGCCGACTCCTTTGCGGCAGCTTTGGCCGAGGAACTGGAGGCCACTCTGATTACCGGAGATCCAGAGTTTAAATCTCTTGGAGATCGCATCTCCATTCTCTGGCTTTAGACATGAAAGTCTCTCTTATCCAGTATCGCGTGGTTCCTGGGGCGGGGAAAGAAAACCTTGAAAGGTTTCTTGCGCTGGCCGAGAGGGCCCCTGGGGAATGGCTCGTGGCCCCGGAACTGGCTTTAACCGGCTATGCTCCCTTTAGGCGGGACGAGGCCCTGGGGCTCCTTGAGGAGCTTCGCCGGGCTTTTGGGGCCTCTGGAAAGAAACTCCTTTTCGGACATCCGGTATGGCGCGGGGATCAAGTCTTTAACGGGGTTTATCTCCTTTCCGGGGAAAGGCTCGCGCTTGTTGCGGAAAAGCGGGCCCTTTTCCCAGGGCTTGACGCCGGGGCCGGTTTTTCTCCGGGAAGGATCTCTGAGATCTTTGAGCTCGGAGACGACCTTTGTGGAGGGGTACTACTTTGCTACGAGCTGCGGTTTCCGGAGCTTGCAAGAAGACTCGTCTCGCGGGGAGCGGGGGTCCTCTTGGTGCTGGCTCAGTGGCCCGAAAGCCGGAGGGAGCACCTTTTGTTTTTAGCCCGGGCCCGGGCCGTGGAAAACCAGGTCTTCGTGGTGGTGGCAAACGCCCTGGGACGGGCGGGAGAAGCGGAACTTTCCGGAGAAAGCCTGGTGGTTTCCCCCCGGGGAGAGATCCTGGCCTACGCCGGAAGGGAGGAGACCGTCCTTACCGTGGAGCTTAATCCTGAGGAACTTACCGCCTCCCGCAGGCTCTTTAACACCTCGACCTTACCGCCTCCGATTCCGCCCGAGGAAAAGATAAAAACCCTTCCCGAGATCCTTTCCGAGGTCTCCCGGAGACGGCGACTTGGACACCGGATGGTCTTCACCAACGGCTGCTTCGATATCCTGCACGCCGGACACGTGAGCTATCTATCCGAGGCACGCAAGCTGGGCGATTTCCTGGTGGTAGGACTGAACTCGGACGCCTCGGTAAAGCGTCTCAAAGGGCCGGAAAGACCGGTAAATCCTCAGGAAGAGCGGGCCCTGGTGCTGGCCTCTCTGGCCTGCGTAGACTACGTGGTGATCTTCGAGGAAGACACTCCCGAAACCCTCATCCGGGCCCTCTCTCCGGAGGTTTTGGTCAAAGGGGCCGACTGGCCGGAAGACAAGATCGTGGGGGCGGATTATGTGAAGGCGCAAGGAGGACGGGTGGTGCGTCTTCCCTTTCGGTTTCAGGTCTCCACCACCCGGATCATTGAGCGGATAAGACGGCCTGGTAGCCCAGATCGAAAGCCCGCAGATTGAGATCGAGATAAGCGGGCCTGACGACCTTCTTCAGGGCCTCGATAAAGGCCTCCCTGGGTAGCGGAAGAGTTCTCGAGGCCGCAAGCGCTCCGAGAAGGACTACGTTCAGGGCCCTGGACGAACCGGCCTCCCGGGCCAGGGCCTCCCCGGAAAGAAGATACACCCGGGGAAGGACCGTGCGCAACTTCTCCAGAAGGGGCGGAAGATCAGGATAAGTGGCCAGTCCGTCTTTTACGATCTGGGGCACAATGGGGTCCGTGCTCACGATGGCCGTGGCCTCCCTGCGACAACGGGAAAGCGCCCGCAGGGCCTCCACCGGCTCAAGCCCTACCAGAACATCCGCTTCCCCCGGCGAAATATAAGGACTCTTAACTTCTCCCAGAACGATGTTAGTTTCCACCACCCCGCCCCGCTGAGCCATGCCGTGGACCTCGCTCATGGCCACCTGGTAGCCCTCAGCCAGGGCGGCCTCTCCGAGCACCCGCGAAAAAAGGAGGATACCCTGTCCCCCTACTCCCACCGCGAGAATCCGGTAACCCTCAGCCATCGCGTCCTCCTAGCCCTTGAATTTAGCCCGGTAAAGCACACAGGGGGCCTTGGCCACGATCACCCCCAGTTTTCCGGAGGAAAGAAGGGGTCTTATGGCCTCCGCGGCTTCTTTCTTCTTATAAGGATTGATCTCCACCGTGGGGATCCCCAGGCCCTCGCAGAACTTCGTGATGGAGATCACAGGTTTATCCTTAAGGGGCTCCGGCCTCAGCTCCTGAGAGGGCACGGGCTGATGGCCGGTCATGGCCGTGGTGTCGTTGTCGAGCACCACTAAGGTAAAGCGATGTCCCTGGTAAAGGGCGTTTATGAGCGGGGGGATGCCGGCATGAAAGAAGGTGGAATCTCCGATAAAGGCCACGATCCGCTGGTCGGTGGCTACCGAAAAACCACAGGAGGACCCTACGCTTGAGCCCATACAGAGGAGGTAATCGGCCATCTTCAGAGGGGGCAGAAGCCCGAGGGTATAACAGCCGATATCCGTAGGATAGACCGTGTTTTCTTCTTCACCGAGTTCTTTGAGGACCTCTTTGACCACCCGGTAGGTCTCCCGGTGCGGACAGCCCGGACACAGGGTGGGTGGACGCGGAGGAAGCTCCGGAATCCAGGAGGTGTCCGGGGCCTCCGGAGGCCGATAGTCCAGTTCAAAGGCCCGGGCCAGGGCCTCCTTGACCAGTCCGGGATGAAACTCGTGGTACCGAGGAAGATACCCCTCGGCCTTACCCAGCACCTTCACCGAAAGCCCCCTTTCGGCCACCACCACCTTTAGAGCCTCCTCGAGATAGGGCTCGAGTTCCTCCACCACCAGGCACTTCTCGAGCCCGGAAAGGAATTCCGCGGCCAACTCCCGCGGAAAGGGATGCGTGAAACCGAGAAGGAGAAGAGAGACTTCCTTCTCGATCCCAAGCTCTCGCACGGCATCCAGCACATAAACCACCGAAACGCCAGAGGCCACCACCCCCACCGGGCCTCTTTTCACCATCCGGTTCCATTCGGAACGGGCCGCCAGTTCCTCGGCTTCGCGAGCTCTCTCAAGGAGGATCTTGTGTCTCTCCCGGGCTACCGCCGGAACCGGGATCCAGCGTTTGAGATCCTTCTCGAAACGTCCCTTTTCAAATCGAGTGTAGTCCGCAAGCTCCCCGCAGGTCACCACGCCCCGGGCGTGGGAGACCCGGGTCGTGGTCCGCAGGATCACGGGAAGCTCAAGCCTTTCCGAAAGCTCAAAGGCGTAAGCCGTCATCCTACGGGCCTCCTCCGGAGTGGCCGGCTCCAGCATGGGCACCCCGGAAAGCCGGGCGTAGTAGCGGTTGTCCTGTTCGTTCTGGCTGGAATGACAGGAGGGATCGTCCGCGGTCACCACCACCATCCCGGCCTTGACCCCCACGTAGGCCAGGGTGAGAAAGGGGTCCGCGGCCACGTTGAGGCCCACATGTTTCATGCAGGTAAGCGAGCGCAGTCCGCAAGCCGCCGCGGCCGCCGCAACCTCCATGGCCACCTTTTCGTTCACCGAGAACTCGAAGTATAGCCCGAGAAGTTCCCGGGAAAGGGCAAAGAGGTTGTTTCCGATTTCCGAGGAAGGGGTTCCGGGATAGGCCGCGCCCACCCGAAGCCCGGCCTCGAGAGCCCCTCGCACGATGGCCTCGTTCCCCAGGAGCAGCCTCGAGTCCCCTTTTTTCGGAGCCAGCAGAGGGTGCATTTCAAAGCCTCCCAGAAGGTTTGCCCCTTTTTAACCGCTAAGAAGCGGTTTGACAATAGAAAGAGTTCTTGGCATTATCCCGTAAAATTCCTGGTTCAAAAGGAGGGCCTCATGCGCAGGATATGGTTCTTTCTTCTGGGATTGCTTTTAGGTTTGAATACCCTGGTTTGGGCCAAGGAGCCCTACCGAATCGGGGCCATCTTTTCCGTAACCGGTCCCACCTCTTTCATCGGTGACCCCGAGAAGAAGACCCTTGAAATGCTGGTGGAAGAGATCAACCGGGCCGGCGGTATTAACGGTCACCCGGTGGAGGCCATCATTTACGACACGCAGGGAGAGGAAACGCTTGCCGTGCAGAAGTTCATGCGCCTGGTGATGCAGGATCGAGTGCTCGCGATCATCGGGCCAAGCCGCACCGGAACCAGCCTGGCCGTGGCACCGCTTGCCGAACGCTACCGGGTGCCCCTTATTTCCTGTGCCGCAGGGATCAAGATCGTTGAGCCGGTAAAACCCTATGTCTTCAAAGTAGCTCAAAGCGACCGGCTGGCGGTTAAGAAGATCTATCAGTACCTCAAGGCCAAAGGCCTCACGAAGGTAGCTCTTCTAACGGTCTCGAACGGCTTCGGGCAGAGCGGTCGGGAGGAGCTCAAGCGCCTGGCTCCCCGGTACGGGATCGAGATCGTGGCCGATGAGCTTTTCGGCCCCAAGGACACGGACATGAAACCCCAGCTCATCCGTATCCGCAGGACCGGAGCTCAGGTGGTCATCTGCTGGGGCACCAATCCCGGACCGGCCATCGTGGCCCGTAACATGCGCGAGCTCGGCATGCCCCAGAAACTCATCATGAGCCATGGGGTGGCCTCCAAGCGCTTCATCGAGCTTGCGGGAAAGGCCGCCGAAGGCATTATTCTTCCGGCTGGGAAACTTATCGTGGCTCACGAACTTCCGGACAACGACCCGCAGAAGCCTCTCCTCCTGAGCTACATTGAGCGCTACAAGGCCCGTTACGGCAAGGAACCCTCCTCCTTCGGGGGTCACGCTTACGACGCCTTCCTGCTCCTGAAGGAAGCCCTGGCCAGGGCCGGGGCCGACCGGGCCAAGATTCGGGAAGCCCTGGAAAACATCAAGGGCCTCAAGGGCATCCACGGTGTCTTCAATATGAGCCCCCAGGATCACAACGGGCTTTCCGAGCGCGAAGCGTTCGTGCTGGTGGAGATCCGGGGAGGGAATTTTCACCTGCTTAAGGATTAATCCTTCTCGGGCGCGGGCCTAATCCCTAGGCCCGCGCCTTTTGATTTTCCATGGAAAATTTTCTGGAATTTTTCTTTTCCGGTTTGGTGAACGGGGCCATCTATGCCCTGATCGCCCTGGGTTTCATGATTATCTACAGCGCCACCGGGGTGATCAACTTCGCCCAAGGCGAGTTCGTCATGTTGGGAGCTATGTTCACGGCCTGGCTTTCAGGCCGGGGCTGGCCTCTCCCGCTGGTAGTGGGCGCGGCCCTGGTCGGGGCCACTCTGGCCGGAATCCTCACCGAAAGATTAACCATTCGGCCCGCCCGCACGGCCTCCCCGCTCATCCTCATCATCATTACGATTGGGGTCTCCATCCTGATAAAGGGTCTCGCCATGTTCACCTGGGGTAAGGATCCCCTTCCGGTGAACCCCTTTCTTCCCTCCGAGCCTGTGCATTTCCTGGGAGCCACGCTTTCGCCTCAGGGGCTTCTGGTGCTAGTGGTCTCGGCTCTGGCCTTCCTGGCCACGGAATCCTTCTTCCGGTTCACCCTCTGGGGCAAGGCCATGCGGGCCTGCGCTTACAACCGCTTCGGAGCCCGGGTACTGGGGATCAATCTTTCCCGACTCACCTGTCTGGCCTTCGGACTAAGTGCGGCTCTTTCGGGGCTGGCCGGAATCATTATTTCTCCCCTCACCTTCGCCAGCTACGACATGGGCACCATGCTGGGGCTCAAGGGTTTCAGCGCCGCAGTTTTCGGAGGGCTCGGTTCTGCCACCGGGGCCCTCGTAGGAGGCTTCAGCCTGGGTATCCTTGAGGCTCTGGCCTCGGGCTACATCTCCTCGGCCTACAAGGACGCCGTGGCCTTCCTGCTCCTTCTCATCGTGCTCTTTCTCAAGCCGGAAGGCCTCTTCAGTCCTGAAAAGGTGGAAAAACTCTGATGAAAAGGGAATACCTCAAGGTCTCCGGACTGCTGGCCCTGGTTCTGGTCCTCTACTTCGGGCTCGAAAACGAGTACCTCTTCAATGTTTTTACCATGGTGGGGCTCCAGGTCCTGGTGGTCATCGGTCTTTCACTTCTCATGGGTTACGCCGGCCAGGTCTCCCTGGGGCACGCGGCCTTTTACGGGCTGGGAGCCTACGCCTCCGGGATACTTTCGGTAAAATATGGGCTCTCCCCCCTCGTGGGGATTCTCCTGGCCCAGGCCCTGACCCTCACGGTGGCCTTTCTCTTGGGATTGCCCACCCTCAAGCTCCGGGGACACTACCTAGCGCTCGCCACCTTGGGCCTGGGGGTCATTGCCGAGGTCTTCTTTAAAGAAACCGTGGGGCTCACCGGTGGCCCCTCGGGCCTGGTGGGCATCCCGCCGCTTCCCTGGCTGCCGCTTTCCTTCAAGAGTTACTTCCTTCTGGTGTGGCTCTTGGTGATCCTTTTCCTCCTGGTGGGCCTGCACATCATCCATTCCCCCTGGGGACGGGCTCTGCTGGCCCTCCACGACAGCGAGGTGGCGTTGCGATCCTTGGGCTACAACATCCACCGCCTCAAGCTGGGGGTCTTCCTCTTTTCGGCCTCGCTGGCCGCCTTGGCCGGCTCCCTATACGCCCACTGCGTGACCTTCATCAGCCCCTACAGCTTCACCTTCCTCCACTCCGTAAAATTCGTGACCATGGTGGTCATAGGCGGTATTGCCAGCCTATGGGGGGCGGTAGGGGGAGCGGTCTTTCTGGCCGTACTTCCCGAAATCCTTTCCAGGTTCGAGGACTACGAAGTTGTGATCTTCGGAATCATTCTTATATTAGTAATGATTTACTGTCCGGAGGGGCTGATCTCCGGGCTGGAGAGGAGATTATGGCGGTTCGCAAAATCTTAGTTTACGGAAATCCCCTGCTCCGGGAACGGGCCGAGGAGATCTCGGAAATAGACGGCGAGATTCAGACCCTCATCGAGGATATGGCCGAAACCATGTACGCCGCCAAGGGCCTGGGACTGGCGGCCAACCAGGTGGGAGTGCTGAAAAGGCTCTTTCTGATGGATCTTTCTCAGCGGGAGGAAAAGCTCCCCCAGGGTCTTCTGGTCTTCATCAATCCCGAAATCCTTGAGGCTGAAGGGGAGCTATACGAGGAAGAAGGCTGCCTGAGTATCCCGGGCTACGCCGCCAAGGTCAGAAGATATGCCAGGGTCCTGGTACGGGCCCTCGACCGGGAAGGTAACCCCTTTGAAATGGAGCTTTCAGGGCTTGCGGCCCGAGCCGTGCAGCACGAGCTGGATCACTTAAACGGCGTCCTTTACGTGGACCACCTCTCCCCCCTCAAGCAGAAACTATTTAAACGCTGGTGGAAAAAACATCGCCCCCGCGAAGGATAAATCGTCCCTACCCTCAAACGACCGCCCCAGTTTTACCTTACCAAAACCTCTCCACTTTTGCAAACCTGATTAATCGTCATTAGCGTAAATTATTAGGAATTTGCGGGCAAAGTTGGTCAAGATCTCTGGTCCTCTTTCGGAAAGATAGAATGTATCCTCGAGACCGATCACCCCCACCCCGGGCACATGGAGCTTGGGTTCAAGGGCCAGCGTCATACCCGGGGCCAGAGGGATCTTGATCCCCGGAGCCAGGGGAGGATCCTCGTCCACACAGAGCCCTACCCCATGCCCCACAAAGCCCACGCCCTCCTCCCCATGGGCCATGAAGTAGCGTGAGACCCCCAGCCGCTCGGCTTCATTGGCCACAGCCAGGTAAACCTCCTCTGCAGGCACCCCCGGCCGCAAGGCTTTTTCTCCGGCCTGCATGAGTCTTTCGGAAAGCTCGAAAAGCTCGCGCACCTCTCCGGTTGTCTCTCCCAGGGAGAACACCCGGGTTTGATCCACATAGTAGCCGGCCTCAAAACCGGAAAGATCGCAGAGCACGGGCTCTCCGGGCCTGATTTTCTTGAGGCCAGCTCCCGAGGGAAAGCCCGGGACTCCCGGCCCCCCTTCGCCAGCCACCATGAAGGAGGGTTCCACGGCTTCCAGCCCGGAAACCAGAAGTCCGGTGGAGAACTCGTTTCCGCGAAAGGAACGCACGAATCCCGGATGGCCGCGAGCTCTCAAGGCAACCTCGATACGGGCGAGGGCCTCAAGCTCGGTCATGCCCGGTCGGATCTCCGGAAGGGCCTCCGCAAGGGCCTCGGCCAGCATCTCTCCGGCACGTCGGAGACAGGCCACCTCGTAGGAGGACTTGCGCATGCGAATCTCAGAAATAGCGGGAGAGAGGTCCCGGAGTTCGAAGTCCGCAAGAAGCTCCTGGTAGCGCAGAAATTTTTCGTGACTCAAGGCGGAAAACTCAAGTCCCAGACGCCTTAGGCCGCATTCCCTGAGAACACCCGGTAGTTTTTTCAGTGAGCGGAAAGGTTCGACTGATAGCGGGCTTTCCCTTCGCGCCCGGGATATAGGGCGAAAGACTAGAAAACGAACTTCCCTGGGGGTAACGAGAAGGTGCCCCAGAGCGAAAGCTCCGGTGAAATAAAACAGGTTCAAGGGAGAGGTCACCAGGGCCCCGTCGAGCCCCTCGCGGACAAGAGCCGCTCTCAGGGACTCAAGACGCCTTTCAATCTCACTTTTCGGAACCACGAAGACGCTCCGCGATCTCGAGAATGGTTTCAGCGTAGGGTTCACTGTGGTTGTAAGTCATGAGCACCCGTTTCTTTTCCTCGCGGGAGAGGCCCGGACGCCAGCCGTGCCGCCGAAGGTAATTGGCCGCGCTGGCCAGAGCATCGGTAAGGGTGTAAAGATCGATGCGGCCATCGCCATCGCCGTCCACAGCGTAGTCCCGGAAGCTACTCGGCACGAACTGGGGATAACCGAAGGCCCCAAAGATGGAACCTTTGAGGGCCAGGGGGTCGAGCCCGTATTTCTCGGAAAGCTCAAGGAGCACCTTGAGCTCCCGGTAGGCCCAGCGTGACCGGCGGGCCATAATCCGCTTGAGGCGGGCTTCTTCCTCAGGTGAAAGCTCACGCCTCAAGTAGGGTTTTACCCTTTCCCAATCCGCAGAAACAGCCATGCTGGCCAGCACGTTGAAGACCTCGTAACGTCCATGGTGACGCCCGAGGTCGGATTCCACAAGAAGAAGCCCCACCAGGACTTCTTTTTCCACCCCGTAGGTGGCCTCGATCTCCTTGAGGAGGCCGGCATAATCCCGAAGAAAGGCCCGGGCCCGGGCCAGCCTTTTGGGTCGTAGAAACTGCTGGTAGGGGAGCTTGGTCTCGTCCCACGTGAGCTTACGGGGCATGATCTGCGGGAGAAACTTCACCCTGGGATCGGAGAGCAACCGCTCCACCCGTTCCGGGGAGAGGCCATCCCGGATCAATCTTTCCTTGAGGGAGGCAAAAACCGAAACCTCAGCCAGGGCCGTGCTCGCCAGAAGGCCCCAGAGCAGAAACACCCAGCCCAAAGTCTTCATGGCTTCTATCTTAAGGCCTCTCCAAGCTTTTTCCAGAGGCGCCCGAATTCCTCGAGATCCCCCCGGCGCAGGGCCTCCTCGGCCTGCCGGTAGATCTCCCGGAGATAGGCCTTACCGGCCTCGACCCTGGGTTCCATGGCCTTGAGAATCTGTCGGGCAGCTTCCCGGGTTCGATGCACGGCCTTCTCTACCGGCCCTCCGAAAAGCTCAAATAGGGCCTCCTCTAGGTTTCGGGCCATGGCGATGCGGTTCCCGTAGGCTACGATCACCCGCTTGAGCTCCGGGATCTGTCCGGTCTCGGACTTAAGATACAGGGGCTGAACGTAAAGGAGATTGCCCTCAATGGGGATCACCAGGAGCGTGCCCAGGATGGCCCGGCTGCCCCGCTGATCCCAGAGGGACAGCTGGCGGGAGATGTCCGGATCCTGATTAATGCGAGACTCAATCTGCTGGGGTCCGTAAACCAGGGTCTGTTTGGGAAAACGGTAAACCAGCATGTGACCGTAGTGTTCGGGGTCGCAGCGCACACACATCCAGGCCGAAAGATTACTCTTTCTGGCCGGGGTGAAGGGCACCATGAGGATAAATTCCGGATTTTTCTCCCCGGGAAGACGCATAATGGTGTAATAGGCCCGGATGTAACGCCGGGGATCCCTGGGGCTTTTCGGGATCTCCCAAAGATCCTCCTGGTTGTAAAAGACCCGGGGATCGGTCATATGGTAGCGGGCGTAAAGCCTGGCCTGAAGGGCAAAAAGCCGATGAGGATAGCGGATATGGGCCCGTAAATCTTCCCGGAGTTCCGACAGAGGCTTGAAGATTCCGAAGATCTCCTGATAGGTCTTTATGAGAGGATCCCGGGGATCCTTGAAGTAGAAGTCCACCGTTCCATGGTAAGCGTCCACCACCGCCAGGGCCGAATTGCGGATGTAATTACCCAACCCCTTTACCCGACGGGCATAGGGAAAGCGGTTTGAAACCGTGTAAAGGTCAACGAACCAGAAGAGACGGCCATCCTTTCCGATTACCAGATAGGGATCGGAGTCCACCAAAAGAAAGGGCGCCAGGCGTTTGACCCTCTCCCGAACCTCCCGATAATAAAGGAGACGACTTTTCGAAAGAATGTCTCGGGAGAAGAGGAACTTGCTGGTTCCGAAGCGGTAAGCGAAAAGGAGTCTCCGGAAAAATCCCCCTACCCTGACTCCGGTCTTCCCCTGGTAGGTGGTGTAGACGTTCTTCTCTCCGGCTGGGTAGTCGAACTCCTTGAGCCGGGTGTTCACCACCGCGTAAGTGGTGGTGAGCTCACCGAAGTAGATTTCGGGCCGTTTGACCTTGAGATCGATGGAGGAGCGCGGGGGAATATCTTTTATAAGAAGGACGGGAAGCCCCTCCTCAGAGACCTGGTTCACCACTCCCAAGGTGAGTCCGTAGCCGTGGGTGTAAATGAGGTGGAGATTGATCCAGGATTTGCTCGGCAGATCTTCGTAGGAGAGCTCCCGGGCCGAAAGCATCACCTGACGGAGTTCCCCGTTGATCTGGTAACGATCATTGTCTACGGAGACAAAGCGGTAATAAGTGCGAATCTCCTGGATCTGGCTATAAGTCTCAAGCAGAGGCTGATGGTCCCACAACCGGATGTTCTTGATGGTGGTCTGGTTCCGAAGAAGGGTTTCCCGGGTGAGAGGTTTTCCGAAATGGAAAGGTTTTTCCTCTACGGCTTCCAGGCCGTAAGCCTTGCGGGTGTAGCTAATCTCGTAGCCAATGTAGGTCTTTTCCTTATCAAGCTCGTTGGGTTGCACCACATAGCGGTGCACCATCCCTGGCAGGAGGCCGAGCCCCAAAAAGTAGATCAGCCCATAGCCCAGAACCAACCCCACCAGGATCTCGCGCCGGGGCCGCAGGATGAAAATGGCCGAAAGCAGAGCCGCCGCCAGGGAAAGGAGCACCAGGGCGTTCAGCGCCGGGAGCACCACCCGGGCCTCGGTGTAACCCGCCCCGAAGACCACTCCTCGCTCATCGAAAAGAAGGTCCGCCCGATCAAGGAATAGATCGTAGGCCAGGCGCAGAAAAAAGAGAACCGCCATGAGAGCCAGATAGCGCCGAAACTTCGGGGAAAGACGCACCCCGAAGCGCCCTCCAGTCTCAAAGTGGCCGAAGGCCAAAAAGATGAGAACGCCGAAAAGAAAAAGGAGCGTCCAAAGACCAAAAGCGACATCCCCCAGGTATCGCAGGAAGGGCAGTTTGAAGACGTAGAAGCCGACATCGAGATGCAGAAGGGGATCTTTGAGGC
>WFPH01000004.1 GCA_015487645.1 Thermosulfurimonas sp.
AGCCTGCGTCGCATGAGCCTGGCTCTGGGGGTCTCGAATCTTGAGGAGCTCGGACGGGAGATTTCGGATTTTCTTCAGGTGGAAGCCCCGGACTCGCTCTTCAAGAAGCTCCGGCTCGTGCCCAAGCTCAAACGCTTGTCCAACATGTTCCCTAAGATGGTGGAAAAGGCTCCCTGCCAGGAGATCGTTCTTCGCGGCGAGGAGGTGGATCTCACGCGGCTTCCGGTGCTGAAGTGCTGGCCGAAAGACGGCGGGCCCTTCATTACACTTCCGGTGGTGATCACCAAGCACCCCGAAACCGGCGTCCGCAACGCCGGAATGTACCGCCTCCAAGTCTTCGATCGGAAGACCACCGGCATGCACTGGCACACGCACAAGGGCGGGGCCCAGCATTACCGGGTGGCCGAGCGCTTGGGAAAGCGTCTCCCGGTGGCCGTGGCCATCGGGCCGGACCCGGCGGTGACCTATGCGGCTACCGCTCCGCTTCCCGAGGATGTGGACGAGTTCGTCTTTGCGGGTTTCCTGCGGGGAAAACCCGTGGAACTGGTTCGCTGCCTCACCGTGCCGCTTGAGGTTCCGGCCGAAAGCCAGATCGTGCTTGAGGGCTATGTGGAGCCCGGGGAGAGACGGCTTGAGGGCCCCTTCGGAGATCATACCGGCTACTACTCCCTCCCGGACTACTATCCGGTCTTCCATGTGACCTGTATGACCATGCGGCGGGACGCCATCTATCCCGCAACCATCGTGGGGCGCCCCCCGCAGGAAGATTGTTACATGGCCAAGGCCACCGAAAGGCTGTTTCTGCCCCTTATCAAGAAGACCCTTCCCGAGATCGTGGACATAAATCTTCCCATTGAGGGGGTTTTCCACAATTTGGCCTTCGTTTCCATCGATAAGCGCTACCCCGGGCACGCCCGCAAGGTGGCCTGCGCCCTCTGGGGGCTCGGGCAGATGATGTTCACCAAGATCATCGTGGTCTTCGACAAAGAGGTGAACGTGCAGGATCTCTCGGAGTGTCTCTGGCGGCTCGGCAACAATGTGGATCCGGCCCGGGATGTGTTCTTCGTGCAGGGGCCGGTGGACGCCCTGGATCACGCCTCGCCCTATCCCTTTTACGGCTCGAAAATGGCCATCGACGCCACCCGCAAGTGGCCGGAGGAGGGCTTCGGCCGCGACTGGCCGGAGGTCATCGAGATGACTCCGGAGGTTAAGGAACGGGTGGATCGCCTCTGGAAGAAACTCGGGGTGGAGAAATTCCTCAAAAAGGCTAAGAGAGGGCTTTAAAGGGGGCGGCTAACCCAGCTCGTAAACCTCAAGGCCCTCGGAAAGCAAAAGAGCCGCGGTTACGCCCACCTTTGGTGATAGGCCGCAGGAGGGACTCCGGGCCTTGAGCACCGCCCGCCGGATGCCAAGGAACCGGGCCACCCGTAACACTTCCCTGGCACCCCGGAGGAAGGCTTCGGTCACGTCTTCTCCCCGGAGGTTCACTACCCGTGCCTTTCCGGAAAGCACGGCCAGACCGTCACCTTCAATGATCTCCGCCGCGGGCCGCGGAGTGGGTAGCCCCCCGAGCTGTTCCGGACAAACCGGCACCAGAAGATAGCGTTTGCGCAGGGACTCCGTCAGGGGTTCGTAAAGGATTTGTCCGTCGTAGCGGGTAGCCAACCCCAGAAGACAGGCGGAAACCAGAAGAGGCTCTCTCACACGAGCACTACCGGGGGTTCCCCTTCTTTGGCCGCTTCGATGCGGCCTATACGAAATACCTTCTCCCCGAGCCCTCGACACACGGCCTCCACCTCTTCCACCGCCTTCTCCGGGACCACCAGCACGAAACCGATCCCGCAGTTAAAGACCCGGTAGAGTTCCTCCTCCGAGATCCGTCCTCGCTCTTCAAGAAATCGGAAAATGGGGGGGACCTCCCAAGCCGACTTTTCTATTACCGCCCGGACTCCCTGCGGAAGCACCCGAGCCAGGTTGTCGTAGAAACCGCCCCCGGTGATGTGGGCCATGGCCTTTACGGGAACCCCACGATGAAGCAGGTTAAGGACGGTCTTTACATAGATCCGGGTGGGGCGCAAAAGTTCTTCTCCCAGGGGGGCGTCGAGTTCTGGAATCTCGGCTGAGAGATCGAGTCCGAGCTCTTCGAGGACGATCTTCCGCACCAGGGAGAAGCCGTTTGCGTGGAGACCGTTTGAGGCCAGTCCCAGGATGACGTCATCCACGGAAACCTCGGAGCCATCCACGATCCGGTTCCTTTCCACCACTCCCACCGCAAACCCCGCACAGTCATACTCCCCCGGCGGATACATCCCTGGCATCTCCGCGGTTTCCCCTCCGAGGAGCGCACACTCGGCTTCCCGACAGCCTTCGGCAATGCCTGAAAGGAGCGAGAGATACACCTCTTCTTCAAGTTTCCCGAAGGCCAGGTAATCCAGGAAAAAGAGGGGTTTGGCCCCGCAGACCACCAGGTCGTTCACGCACATGGCCACCAGGTCGATACCGATTCCCCGGTGGCGTCCGGCCATTACCGCCAGCTTGATCTTGGTGCCCACGCCATCGGTGGTGGCGCAAAGGACCGGTTCCCGGAAATGATTGAGGTCCAGGGCAAAGAGCCCCGAGAAACCCCCGATGTCAGAGAGTACACCGAAACGGGGGGTGCTCTTTACGAGCTTTCGCACCTCCTCCACCAGGCGGTTGGCCTTGTCGATATCCACTCCGGCTTCGGCGTAACGGGACCTTTCTGCCATCTCTCAGTAGGCGTAAAGTTTTCCGTATGGGCGATGGGTGTAAGGTTCGATCTTGATGAAAGGTTCCTTCATGATCTCTTCGAGGTCGAGGTTAAAGTCCTCGCAATATTCAGAAAGATGCTTTCGGAGCAGGGCCTCGTCCTCGTCCGTGATTTCGTGGGGCTTTAACCCCAGACCGAGCTGGCTTTCGGAGACCTTTCCCCGGACGTAAATGGTCCCTCCGTGCATGCCGGTGCCAAGGTAGATCCCGGCGATGGGGCGCTCCGGATAACGCGAGAACATGCCCAGCAGGATAATAATCCCTCCGGCCATGTATTCACCTAGGAAATCCCCGGCCTTGCCCCCGATTACGATCACCGGGACTTTGTCCATGTAGGCCTTCATGTGGATGCCCACCCGGTATCCCACATCGGAATAGACGTGGATCTTTCCGCCACGCATGGCGTAGCCCACCACGTCGCCGGCCATGCCGTGGACCACGATCTTGCCCTCGTCCATGGTGTTTCCGGCCCCGTCCTGGGTGTTCCCATGCACGATGATCTCCGGCCCCCGCATGAAAGCCCCGAGATCGAGCCCCGGGGTGCCATAGATCTCTAGGCGAATCTTCTCTGACACGCCAGCCGCAATATAGCGCTGACCATTTACGTTTTTGAGGATGAAATCCCTCTCTCCCTCTTCGATCTTGGCCCGAAGGAGCCGATTGAGATCCCGATAATGTAAGTCCTTAACGTCCATTTCCGTGGCCATCTCGTCCTCCTAAAGGCTATCCCGGATATCGACAGACCTCGCCCCCGGTCTTTTCTCCCGGGCCCCGAAGATAACTACGCTGATTGGGGATGGTGCCGGGCTCAAGCTCCACGATCACCGGTTCCCCGGCCTTGGGGGCCCAGACCCGGTCAGGATCCGGGCAGATGGCCCGGATGGCCGCTTCTTCGCTAGCCATGTAAACCATATCGCCCTTTTCGGCCGCCACCAGAGGCCGGAGTTTCACCCGGTCGTTTAGTCCCACCAGTCCCCCGTTGTAGGCGAAAAGGATGGCGAAGGGACCGTTCAGCATGGCCGCCCCATAAACCATCCGGATCGCCGTGGCCAGTTCCCTTTCCTCTTCGGGCATCCGGTCGATCTCCTGCCAGAAAGGCGGCGCCAGCGCCATGCAGGCCACCTCGATAGGAAGCCGGTGTCGCCGGATGAGAAGGTCTAGGAGATAGGCCACGACCTCGGTGTCGGTGAGAAGGGTGCAGTGGTAGCCGAACATTTCGAGATACCGCCGGTTGGTGCCGTAGCTTGAGATCTCGCCGTTGTGCACGATGGACCAGTCCAGAATGGTGAAAGGGTGCGCTCGACCCCACCAGCCTGGGGTGTTGGTAGGGAATCGGTTGTGGGCCGTCCAGATGTAAGCCTTGTATTCCTCGATGCGGAAGAACTCCGCGATCTGATGCGGAAACCCCACCCCCTTGAAAGCCCCCATGTTCTTGCCGGAAGAAATCACATAGGCTCCATCGATTTTGGTGTTGATCTCCATGACTAGTGAGACCATGTAGTCGTCTTCGTCTTCCGTCCCCTCACAGAGCTGACGGGTCTCGCCTTCGTACTTAGGTTTGACGAAATAGCGCTTGAAAAGAGGTGGATTTTCGATCCCGGGGGTGCGACGGGTGGGGATGGGCTCCTCGTGGGCCATGTAGGTCCGGTGAGCCAGTAGCTCCTCCACGTCCTCCAGGGCCTTCCGGTGGTCGGCCATCACGTGGAGGGCGTAGTAGTCCGCGAGATCGGGGTAAATCCCGTAAGCCGCAAACCCGGCCCCGAGACCGTTGCCCCGTTCCTCCTGGCAGCAAATGGACTTGATGATGACCTCGCCGGGGATGAGCTCCCCTTTACGGTGGATGACACCTGAGAGTCCGCAGCCTGAGATATCCTTCATCTTATTCCCCCGCGTGTTTTACCCCGAGGATTTTCATCTCGGTTTCCGTAAGCCCCACGGCCCGCAGTTTGTCCCGGTTTCCGCGGAGGCTTTCTATGGAGTTAAGCCCCATGGCCCCCAGCATTTCCTTCATCTCGTGAGCCCAGCCATGCACCAGGTTGTAGATCTTCTCGTAGGCCACTTCCGGGGGTAGACGCTTGATGAGTTCGGGGTGGTTGGTGGCAATCCCCCAGGGGCACTTGCCGGTGAAACAGTGTTGACACATGGTGCAGCCACAGGCGATGAGGGCCGGGGTCCCGATGTAGACCGCGTCCGCCCCGAGGGCGATGAGCTTGATGACGTCCGCGCTGCAACGGATACCGCCCGAGGCGATCACCGAGGCCCAGTTGCGGATACCCTCTTCCCGCAGCCGCTGATCCACCGCCGCCACCGCAAGCTCAATGGGGATACCGATGTAGTCCCGGAACATGGTGGGGGCCGCGCCGGTGCCACCTTTGAGCCCGTCGATGACCACCGCGTCCGCTCCGGCCCTTACGATTCCCGAAGCAATGGCCGCCACGTTGTGCACGGCCGCGATCTTCACGAAGACCAGCTTCTGGTACTCCGTGGCCTCCTTGAGGGCGAAGATGAGACCGCGCAAGTCCTCGATGGAGTAGATGTCATGGTGCGGGGCCGGGGAGATGGCGTCCGAACCTACCGGAATCATCCGGGTCTTGGAGATCTCCTCCGTAACCTTTTCCCCGGGAAGATGTCCCCCGATGCCGGGCTTGGCCCCCTGTCCGATCTTGATCTCGATGGCCACTCCGGCTTTGAGATAGTCCACATGCAGCCCGAAGCGCCCGGAGGCGCACTGGACAATGGTGTTTCCGCCGAACTCGTAGAGTGAGGCGTGGAGTCCGCCCTCCCCGGTGTTGTAGAGGGTGCCGAGGTCCCGGGCCGCCCGGGCCAGCCCCTGGTGCACATGGAGGCTTATGGCCCCGTAACTCATGGCCGCAAACATGATGGGCACTTCGAGCTTGATCTGCCGCGGCAGCGGCCGTTTCAGGCGGAATCGACCTTCCCCGGCGGCCTCCACTTCCAGGGCGTCCGGCTTGGGACCCAGATAAGTCCTCAACTCCATGGGCTCCCGCAGGGGATCGATGGGCGGGTTGGTGACCTGGCAGGCGTCAAGAACCAGATGATCGAAGTAGCTCCGAAAGGGGATGGTGCAGCCGGTAGAGGTGAGGAGCACCCCGCCCTGGTCCGCCTGCTTGTAAACGTTTTTGATGAACCAAGGGGTCCAGACCGCGTGCTCCCGAAAATCCGAGGGATTACGCCGGATGACGATGGCCCGCGTGGGGCACATGGCCTCGCAGCGATGACAACCCACGCACTTGGTATGATCTTCTGAGAGCTCTTTTTTCTTGGCGTTCCAGATATGGGCCCCGTAAGAACATTCCTTGACACAGATGCGACAGTTAATACACCTTTCGGGGTCCCGCTCTATGATGAAGTCGGGAAAGAACTTGGCCCACTGGGGAACCTTTTTCTTCCGGGTGCTTTTGGCCGTCTGTTTTTCGCCCACCGAAAGCCCTCCTTTTCGTCCGGTAAGAAGCCACTTTAATGGAAATCTTAAATGTTTCAAGGGTGCAACCTTGCCAAAGAACCGGGTAAATATAATACTGAAACCTCATAAC
>WFPH01000005.1 GCA_015487645.1 Thermosulfurimonas sp.
CCTTAACACCTTTCCAGATCTCGACCTCATCGTGGTCACCCGGGGCGGGGGATCGCTTGAAGATCTCTGGGCCTTCAACGAAAGAATGGTAGCCGAGGCCGTTTTTCGTTCCCGGATCCCGGTGGTCTCAGCCGTGGGACACGAGGTGGACTACACCATCTGCGACTTCGTAGCCGATCGGAGGGCTCCAACCCCTACCGCGGCCGCCACCATGGTGTTCCCGGAAAGGGATGCCCTCCTTCAGGAACTCCTTCTCCTCCGTCGGAAACTCAGCGAAAGGATCCGGCAACGCCTCCAGAACCTAGAAAGGGAGATCCATCATCTCCAGAGGCGTCTAAGGGACCCAGCTCGACTCATTGCCGAAAGAGAAGACCGACTGGCCGAACTCGCCCGGCGACTCACGAAGGGGCTTAAGGAACAGCTTGAGAGGCGGGAAAGGGAACTGGCCTTTCTCACCCGACACCTTGAGGCCGTCTCACCGCTGGCCATCCTTTCCCGGGGCTACAGCGTGGTCCGAAAGCTTCCCGGAGGGGAGATCGTGCGCCGGGCCAAAGAGGTTCGGCCCGGGGAAGAGGTGGAGATCATCCTTTCTGAGGGCCGGCTGGAGGCCCATGTAAAAAGGGTAAGAGAAAATGCGCCTTAAGATGGTAATAGCCCTAATCCTTGTAACGATGACCTTTTTCCCGTTAGAACTTTTAGGAGAAGACTCTTTCCTGGGGCACCCCGGAGAAGTGGTGTTTCTCCCCGCGGCTCCCGGAGATCTACGGGCCCGTTTTCTGGGACACGAGTTCTCACCGGTAATTCTTGGGGATCGGGCCTATTTCTTGATCGCCGTCCCCCTTGAAACCCGCCCCGGAACCTTCCAGGTCGAGATTCGAGGAACCCGTGTCCGCGGGCTGAGCCTTAAGATCCTCCCCAAAAAATACCCCACCGAACACCTCAAACTCCCCCCAAAGATGGTAACCTTTCCCCCGAAGATCCTGGCTCGCGTTCGCCGGGAGATAAAAATCATTAGGCAGGCGCTATCCAAAACTGAGGAGGGCCTCTGCCGCTGGGAGGGAGACTTCGGATTGCCGGTGGCTGGACGGTTGAGCAGCCCCTTCGGCCTCAGACGGATCCTGAACGGTGAGCCCCGCAGCCCCCACGGAGGTGTGGATCTGGCCGTGCCCCTCGGTACGCCGGTCAGGGCCGCCCAGGAAGGCCGCGTGATCCTGGTCGGAGAATTTTATCTTCCGGGGAAGGTGGTCATCCTGACCCATGGTTGCGGGGTATATACTTATTACGCTCATCTTTCCCGGGTTCTGGTCAAGGAGGGCCAGAGGGTGCGCAAAGGGGAGATCATCGCTCTTTCGGGAGCTAGCGGCCGGGCCACCGGCCCTCACCTTCACTTCGGTCTCTACCTCTCGGGGGTGAAGGTGGATCCTCTCTTCTTTATTCAAAAAACGAGGGCCCTTTATGGCGATCAGACTGGAAGAACATCTTAGGCGTCTTGAGGAGATTGTAAAAAGGCTTGAAGCCCCGGACCTCCCCTTGGAGGAGGCTCTGAAACTTTATGAAGAAGGGGTGCGGCTGGTAAGAATCTGCGAAAAGAGCCTGCGGGAGATGAAAGAACGGGTAGAGGTCCTTTTGAAGACCGAGGAGGGTTTCGAGACCTTATCGCTTGAGGAAGTTCTCAGGAGAAACCAGACATGAGACCAGCAGAACTCAAGAGCCTGCTTGAGGCCAAGCGCGCCCTCATAGATCGAAAGCTAGCCGAAATCCTTCCGGAGAGTAGAGAACCCGGGAGCCGGGTGATCGCCGCCATGCGCTACAGCCTTTTTGCCGGCGGCAAACGCCTTCGGCCTATTCTGTGTCTCCTTGGAGCCGAGGTCTGCGGGGCACGGGGCGAAGATTTTCTCCTCTTTGCCTGCGGTCTGGAGTGTCTCCACACCTATTCCCTTATCCACGACGACCTTCCGGCCATGGATGACGACGATCTGCGCCGGGGCAAACCCACCTGTCACCGGGCCTTTGACGAGGCTACGGCCATTCTGGCCGGAGACGGGCTTCAAGCCCTGGCCTTCGAACTCTTCTCTCACCCGGACCTCCTCCAGAGCACCTCTCCGGAAAGGCTGCTTAGGGCCCTCCACTTGGTCGCCCGGGCCGCTGGTATCCACGGGATGGTGGTGGGCCAGATGGCCGATCTCCTGGCCGAAGACCGCCCGATCTCCCGGGAAGAGCTAGCCTACATTCATCGCCACAAGACCGCGGCCCTTATTTCGGCTTCCGTGGTTTCCGGAGGCCTGCTTGGCGGAGGAGAAGAAGAGGCCCTTTACGCCCTCAAACGCTACGGAGAAGCCCTGGGGTTGGCCTTTCAAATCGTGGACGACATTCTGGATATTACCGGCGATGAAAAGGAACTCGGCAAACCTGTGGGCTCCGATGAACGACGGAAAAAAGCTACCTATCCGGCCCTGGTGGGCCTCGATCAAGCCCGCCTCATGGCCCAAAACCTGGTGGAAGAAGCCCTGGAGGCCCTCTCCTCCTTCGGGGAGGAGGCCCAGCCCCTTCGGGCCCTTGCCCGATACATCCTTTCCCGTAAAAATTAGAGTCTCATGAGCCGCATCCTCGAACGGGTAAACGGTCCCGAAGATCTGAAGACCCTGAACCTTACCGAGCTCAAAAAGCTAGCCGCGGAGCTGCGCGAGATCATCATCGAGACCGTAGCACGAAACGGAGGGCATCTCGCGCCCAACCTGGGAGTCATAGAATTAACCCTGGCCCTACACTATGTCTTCGACTCCCCTCGCGATCGCATCGTCTGGGATGTAGGGCACCAGTGCTACGCCCACAAACTCATCACCGGCCGGAAAGACCGTTTCCATACCTTGAGACAATACGAAGGGATCGCGGGATTTCCGAAAAGGGCCGAAAGTCCCCACGACATCGTGGAGACCGGTCACAGCAGCACTTCCATTTCGGCTGGTCTGGGGCTCGCCACCGGGATCAGACTCCAGAGAAAAGAAGGCCGGGTGCTGGTGGTCATCGGGGACGGCTCTATGACCGCCGGGCTGGCCTTTGAAGGGCTGAACAATGCCGGCCACCTCAAAGAAGACCTGATCGTCATCCTCAACGACAACGAAATGTCCATCTCGCCCAACGTGGGAGCCCTTTCATCTTTTCTCTCTCGCCGGATGACCGGGCGTCTGGCCCGCCGCCTCAAGAAAGACATCGAAAAGGTCATGGAAAAGCTTCCCGGGGGAGACCATTTTCTTCACATGCTGAGAAAGAGCGAGGGCCTCCTCAAGAGTGCCCTCACCCCGGGCATGCTCTTTGAGGCCTTGGGCTTCGACTACGTGGGGCCAGTCGATGGCCACGATCTTGAGGGCCTGATCAAACTTTTCGAGAACATCAGGGAGATGCGCGGCCCGCTTCTCATCCACGTCCTCACCAAGAAAGGCAAAGGTTATCTTCCCGCGGAAACAGATCCTGAAACCTTTCACGGGGTTGGGCCTTTTGATCCCAAAACCGGAAAGGTCTTCAAGAGTCCGGGACCGCCTTCTTATACCGAAGTTTTCAGTCGGACCATGTTGCGTCTGGCGGAACTGGAACCGAGGCTGATAGCCATCACCGCGGCCATGCCCACCGGAACCGGGCTCAAGGCTTTCCAGCAACGCTTTCCGGAAAGGTTTTTCGATGTGGGTATATGTGAACAACACGCGGTGACCTTTGCCGCAGGCCTCGCTCTCGAAGGTCTGATTCCGGTCTGCGCCATCTACTCTACCTTCCTCCAGCGAGCCTTCGACCAGATCATCCATGACGTGGCCCTGGGGAACCTTCACGTAATCTTTGCCATAGACCGGGGAGGCATCGTGGGTGAAGACGGGCCCACTCATCAGGGACAGTTCGATCTTTCTTATCTTCGTCTCATTCCCAACCTAACCATCATGGCCCCCAAGGACGAAAACGAGCTCCAGCACATGCTCTACACCGCTCTCTCCCTTCCCGGACCGGTGGCGGTGAGATACCCCAGGGGCTCCGGGCTGGGGGTCCCCATGGATAGTGAATTTTTCGAGCTTCCCCTGGGAAAAGCGGAGGTGCTCCGGGAAGGAAGCGATCTTTTGATCCTGGCCGTGGGGAACATGGTCCATCCGGCCCTTATGGCCGCCGAAGAGCTTACCAGGAAAGGTATTTCGGCCACGGTGGTCAATGCCCGCTTCGTGAAACCCCTCGACGAAGAGCTCATCTGCGATCTGGCGGCCCAGACCGGAAAGGTGGTCACAGTTGAGGAAAATGTCCTTCCCGGAGGCTTCGGGTCGGCCGTAACCGAATGCCTGGCGGATCGGGGTCTTAAAGTGTCCTTAAAACGGATCGGCCTGCCCGACAAATTCATAGAACACGGTTCACCTCAAATCCTTCGCCAAAAGTATGGCCTTACAGCAGAAAAACTTCTTCAGGGAATTTACTCCTGGTTATCCGAACATAGGTCTTAAAATTCTCTTTTTTGACTTGACAATCTTTTTCTCTCTAAGCTAGCCTTTTCTCAAATAGGGATGTAAGGAGGGGGGCATGCGCACTTTTGTACTCCTTGGACAAAGCGGGTCCGGGAAAACCGCATTGGCCAAAGCCATGCTTTCCCTGGCGGGAGCGGCCTTCAAACCGCCCAAGGAGGGGCCAACCATCTCGGCTAAGGCTTACCATCTTAACTGGCAGGGGGCGTCTTACTACTTTCTTGACACCCCTGGAGACGACAATTTTCTGGGGGATACCAAACTCTGTGCCTGGTCCGCAGATCTGGCGGTCCTGGTGGTGGATGCCACCTCCCCGGTCAAGGTCCAGCTAGAGAAGGCCTACGCTGCGGCCAGGGATCTGGGGCTTCCGGTCTTGGTGTTCGTAAACAAGCTGGATCAGGAAAAGGCCCGGCTGGAGGACACCCTCTGTGACCTTCAGGAAAAACTCGAAATCTGCCCGGTCCCCGTGGCCTACCCCCTCGGGGAAGAAGCCAACCTCAAGGGAATCATCGATCTCCTGAAACTCAAGGTTTACATCCCTGAAGGCCCTAAAGTCCGGGTGGAAAAACTCCCGGAGGACCTGGTGGCCCTGGCCGAGGGGTTGCGGAAGAACATGGTGGAATTCGCGGCCGAAGGAGAGGACGAACTCCTTGAAAAGTACCTGGAGGAAGAACACCTTGAGCCCGAAGAAATCATGCGTGGGCTCAAAAAGGGCGTTCTCTCCGGAAAGATCGCACCGGTCTGTGTGGGCTCGGCTGTCAGGCTCATCGGCGTAGCCCGCCTGCTCGATGCCATTTACGAACTCGGGCCCACTCCGCAGGAACGCGGTCCCTGGCTGGCCGAGGGTAAAGAAGGCCCTCTGGATCTGGCCCCCTCCCCCGAAGCTCCCAGTGCGATCATCGTTTACAAAACTCTGGTGGATCCTTACGCCGGCAAGCTCTCGCTGGCCCGAGTGGTCTCAGGCACCCTGGCCTCGGAGGGGGTGCTTTACAATCCCAGAGAGGAGACGGCGGAAAAATACGCTCATCTGGCGGTGGCCCAGGGCGACGAACTCCGCGAAATCCCGGAGGCCTTACCAGGAGCCCTGGTAGTTTTTCCCAAGCTTTCGGAGACCCACACCGGGGATACCCTGGTAGCGGAAGGGCTCGAAGCCCTCATACCTCCTCCAGATCTGCCCTCCCCGGTCCTGACCTATGCCCTCCATCCAGAAACCCGAGCCGATGAAGACAAGATCGGTCCGGCGCTGGCTAAACTCAAAGAAGAAGATCCCACCCTCCGGATAGGCCGGGATGAAGAGACCCGGGAAATCCTCATCTCCGGCCTGGGTCAGATCCATATCGAAAGAGCCGTGGAAAAACTGCGGGAAAGGTACGGAGTCAAGGCCCGGCTAGATCTTCCCAAGATTCCCTACCGCGAGACCATCAAGAAAGCGGTGCAGGGAGTGATTTATCGACACAAGAAACAGACCGGAGGACGGGGACAATTCGCCGAGGTTCATTTCCACGTCTTTCCTCTTCCCCGGGGAGAGGGTTTCGAATTTGTAGAGACTCTCACCGGAATGAATGTTCCCCGCAACTTCGTACCGGCGGTGGAAAAGGGCGTTCGAGAAGCCATGGAGAAGGGGCCTCTGGCGGGCTACCCCGTAGTGGACGTAAAGGTTCAGTTCTACGACGGAAAGTCCCACGAAGTGGATTCATCAGACATGGCCTTTAAGATCGCGGCCTTTCACTGCTTCAAGAAGGCCCTGGAGCAAAGTCAACCCATCCTGCTTGAACCCATTATGGAACTTGAGATCGAGGTCCCGGAAGAAGCTATGGGGGATGTCATCGGAGACCTCAACGCCCGTCGGGGTCGGGTGCTGGGCATGGAGAGCCAGGGCAGGTATCAGCTCATCAAGGCCCAGGCCCCCATGGCAGAACTCTTGCGTTATGCCTTAGATTTGAATAGTCTTACCGGTGGTCGAGGAACCTTCAGGATAAGATTTTCGCATTACGAGGAGGTGCCTCCACCCATAGCCCAGAAAGTAATTGAGAAAGCGCGCGCCAGCCAGACCTCATGAAGGCCGGAGTCCTGACCATAAGCGACCGGGGAGCGAAAGGGGAACGGGAAGATCTTTCGGGCCAGCTCCTGATTCAGAGGCTCTCGGAGGCCGGCTTCGAGGTTTCGCATTATCGAGTCGTCCCCGACGAATACGAAGAGATCCTAGCGATCCTCATCGATTGGGCCGATCGGGAAAGACTAGCCCTCATCCTCACCACGGGGGGCACGGGGCTTTCCCCCCGAGATGTGACCCCGGAGGCCACCAGAGCGGCCCTTGAAAGGGAGATTCCAGGAATAGCGGAGGCCCTGCGCCTTTCCGGTCTGAGACATACGCCCTATGCCATGCTTTCCAGGGGACTGGCGGGCATAAGGCGACAAACCCTTATCATTAATCTCCCGGGAAGCCCGAAAGCCGTGGAAGAGGGCTGGGAGGTGTTGGCCCCGGTGCTGAGACACGCCCTGGAAAAGATTCAGGGATCGGAGGCAGAGTGTGCCCGAGGTTAAGCTCACCCGGATGGTAAAGGCCGCGGGCTGAGCGGCCAAACTCCCGCCAGCGGAGCTGGCTGAAATCCTCTCCGGCTTGAACCTTCCCCGGGTTCCAGAGCTTTTGCTGGGAATCGAACACGGTTCGGACGCCGCGGTCTATCGGCTGAGCGAGGATCTGGCCCTGGCGGTGAGTGTGGATTTCTTCACCCCTGTGGTGGATGATCCCTATCTTTTCGGACAGATCGCGGCCGCCAATGCCCTTTCCGATCTCTATGCCCTGGGGGCCAGGCCCATCCTGGCCCTCAATATCGTGGGGTTTCCCAAAAAAGGGCTCGACCGGGACATCCTTCGCCGAATCCTGCAGGGAGGAGCCGACAAGGTGGCGGAAGCCGGAGCGGCCATCGGAGGGGGCCATAGTGTGGACGACCCGGAGATCAAATACGGGCTCTGCGTGATAGGAGTAGTGTCCCCTAAAAAGTTCATCTCAAACCGGGGAGCACGGCCCGGTGATCGCCTAATTCTCACCAAACCCCTCGGGACCGGTATCCTCTCCACGGCCCTCAAGGGCGGTCTGCTTACTCCGGAAAATCCGGCTTACGAACGTTTAATAGAAACCATGGTTACTCTCAACCGAGCGGCTTCGGAAGCCATGCTAGAAGTGGGAGTGAATGCGGCCACAGACATCACCGGTTTCGGGCTGCTAGGACATGCCCTGGAGATGGCAGAGGCCAGTGGAGTCACTCTGGTCTTTCGGGCCTCGCGTGTCCCGGTCCTTCCTCAAACCCTGGAGTTCCTCAGGCTTGGCATGTCTCCTGAAGGGGATCTGGCCAACCAGACTTTCTGTGAAAATAAGGTTCGAATCTTTCCGGGAGTGGATCCCTTGAAACTTGCGATTCTCTACGACGCTCAGACCTCCGGAGGACTCCTCATTTCCGTGGCCCCGGAAAGGGCCGAGAAGCTTTACCAGAGGCTTCTCGAAAAAGGGGTCGTAGAGGCCACCTTTGTAGGAGAGGTCCGGGAAGGGCCAGCCAGCCTGGAAATCCTCCCTTAACTATTCCGCAAGATACTCCCTGATCTTTTTCTCCAGATATTTCGGGCCCGCGTAGCCCACCAGACGTTTGACCACCTGCCCCTCTTTATCGATGATAAAGGTAGTGGGCGTAATATAGACGTTACCGAAGGCCTGCATAATCTCTTCGCTGGCCAGCCCTACGGGATAGGTGATCCCCTTGGCCTTGACGATCTGAGGCAGAAGGGGGGAGCCCTCCTCGTCCACCATGAGGCTGATCACTACCAACCCTTTATCTTCGTATTTCTTATAAAGCTTAGCTAGCTCCTTCAGCTCCACCATACACGGGGGGCAGTGGCTGGCAAAAAAGTTTACGATGACCACCTTGCCCCGGAAGTCGGAAAGCTGGTAATCCTTCCCGTCAAGGCCTGTAAAATGGATCTCTGGGGCCTTTTTGGGATAGGAGAACCCCATGCCTACCAAAAAGATCAGGGCCAAAATAAGCCATCCACCTATATACCTTTTCATCCCCGAAACTCCTTGAGACTTTTTATTATTGATTCTAACCCCTCCGCCAGCCGATGGGCAAGTCTTTGTCCCTTTTCGGTATCGGCCTTTTGAGGGTTTCCCCAGACGCCTCTCGGCCAGAATCGGCGCTTGTTTGAAACCAGAAGATATTTGGGGAAAGCCGGATATTCCGCTTCCCCCACTTCCTTTACCAGCTCCGGATAAAAATACTGGATGAGAGCGGTTTCCCACTCTCCGGCATGGGAGTCTCCGGGGGTCTCAATGAGATCCAGGGCATAGTCGCGCAGGAGATCCAGGATGGAGGCCACCGCCAACCTCACCCGAGGATCTTCCGCCAGGAAGGCCTCGGCTGCATCCAGGATGAAGGCCATATGCGTACCTCCGGCATGCCCGGAAACCAAAAGAAAAATTTCGAACCCTTGGCGACGGAAGGCCCGGAGGAGATCTATAACCAAGGCCCGGAGGGTCTCCCCCCGGATAGAAATAGTCCCCGGGTGATCCGAGGTGCTGCGGCAGAGACCGTAATAAACCGGAGGGGCCACCAAGAGAGGAGTCCTTCGGGCCGCAAGCTCTGCCACCCGATAGATGGTATAGACATCGGTGGCCAGCGGCAGATGAGGGCCATGTTCCTCTACCGAACCAAAGGGTATGAGAACCGGCACATCCTTGGGCAACCTTTCCACCTCGGGAAAGGTCAGTTTCTCCAGAAGCATGGTCTAGAATTTAAGCCCCCGGGACACCCCCTGCAAGCCCGGAGATTCGGGATTAAAATTAAAGGTGCTATGAAGAAAGTTTACCTGCGGACTTTCGGTTGCCAAATGAACGAGTACGATTCCGAGCGCATGCTGGCGCTCCTAAAGGGGGAGTACATCCCCTGTGAGACCCCGGAGGAGGCCGACCTCATCCTAATCAACACCTGTTCCGTGCGAGAGAAGGCCGAATACAAAGTTTACAGCCTGGTAGGGCGGTTCAAGCATCTTAAGGCCCGGCGTCCGGAGCTGGTGGTAGGGGTTTGTGGATGTGTGGCTCAACAGGAGGGGGAAAAGCTGGTAAAGCGCCTGCCCCATGTGGACCTAGTCCTTGGGCCGCAGAACATCTATCGCTTACCCGAAGCCCTGGAGGAGCTCCAGAAAGGGCGAAGACCACTCGTTCTCACCGAGATGCGTAGGGACTTCAAGCCTCCTCTGGTTCTTTCTGATCTCGACGGGAAACGCCTGGTAAAGGCCTATGTCACCATCATGCAGGGCTGCGACAACTTTTGTTCCTACTGTGTGGTGCCCTACGTGCGGGGCCGGGAGGTAAGCCGTCCACCAGAGGACATCCTGCGGGAGATCGAGTGCCTGGTGCACCAGGGAGTGCGGGAGGTGACTCTTTTAGGCCAGAACGTGAACTCCTACGGCAAGAAGGAAGCGGGCTATCCCTCCTTTGCGGAATTGCTTCGGATGGTGGCCGAGATCCCTGAACTCTGGCGCATCCGTTTCACCACCAGCCATCCCAAAGACCTTTCCGAGGACCTCATGCGGGCCTTTGCGGAAGTGGACAAGCTTTGTGAACACCTCCATCTCCCGGTCCAGTCCGGCTCTACGCGCATCCTCAAACGGATGAACCGGGGTTACTCGCGAGAGGACTATCTGGAAAAGGTCCGCAGGCTGCGGGCCCTGTGCCCAGGGATCGCCCTGACCTCGGACATCATCGTGGGGTTCCCCGGGGAAACCGAGGAGGATTTCGAGGCTACCCTGTCGCTTCTTGAGGAAGTGCGTTTCGACGAGATCTTCTCCTTCAAGTATTCGGATCGGCCTTACGCCCGAGCCCGCGAGTTTACGGACAAGGTTCCAGAGGAGGTGAAGGCCGCAAGACTTGAAAGGATCCATGCCCTCCAGGCCAGAATCACGGAGGAGATCAATCGGAGCTATATCGGGAAGACCGTAGAGGTCCTGGTCGAAGGCCCTAGCGAGACCCGTCCGGAGCTTTTCACCGGCCGCACGCGCACCAACCACGTGGTGAATTTTTCGGCTCCCAGGGAGCTGGATTTGAAGGGGGCCCTGGTTTATGTTTTGATTAAGGATACTGGGAAACACTCTCTGCGAGGTGAATACCTCGAAACCGTGAAGGGCCCCTAAGGAGGCCAAGATGAAAGTCAAGATGAAAATTCAGGCCGTGGCCATGGACCCGGTAACCAACAGCCCGGTGATGATTCTTCGGGAAGAGGACGGAGAACGCGGGCTGCCGATCTGGATCGGGCTTCTTGAAGCCACGGCTATCGCCAGCAAACTGGAAAACATCGAATTTCCCCGGCCCATGACCCATGATCTCCTCAAAAACATCCTAGACCAACTCCAGGTAAGGGTCCCACGCATCGAGATCTGTGACCTGAGGGATAACACCTATTACGCCCTCATAACCCTGGACCTCGGCGGTCGCGAAATCCAGATTGACGCCCGCCCAAGCGACGCGGTGGCCCTGGCCCTGCGCACCGGAGCCGAGATCTATGTCCATGAAGAGGTACTGACCAAGAGCCAGGCCCTGGCCGAGGAGGCCCGTAGAAAGGCCGAGGAAACGGTAGCCGCCACCGGATCCGAGGAGGACAAGGAAAAGCTCAAGGATCTCCTGGAACGACTGGATCCCCAGGCCTTCAAGTACAAGATGTAAAATCATGTTTGATCTTCACTGTCACTCCATTTTCAGTGATGGAGAGCTGATTCCGGCAGAACTTCTGCGCCGGGTGGCGGTCATGGGTTACGAGGCCGTAGCCATCACCGATCATGCGGATAGCTCAAACCTGGATTTCATCCTGCCACGTATCCGCCGGGTGGCGGAGGAGTTGAACCCTTATTCCTCCTGTCGGCTTATCCCCGGAATCGAGATTACGCATGTCCCTCCTCCTCTTATTCCGGAGCTGGTCAAGCGGGCCAGGGACCTCGGAGCTGAAATCGTGGTGGTCCATGGGGAGACCCCGGTTGAGCCGGTAGCTCCGGGAACCAACCGGGCGGCCATCGAGGCCGGGGCGGACATCCTAGCCCATCCGGGGCTCATCACGGAGGAAGAAGTTAGATTGGCTGCGGAGAAAGGGGTTTTTCTGGAGATCTCCGGGCGCAAGGGCCACTGTCTGGGCAACGGCCATGTGGTTCGACTGGCTCGCAAATTTGGGGCGCCCCTCGTCATCAACTCCGATGCCCATGCCCCGGGAGATTTCATGAGTCAGGAAAGGGCCTTTACCGTGGGCCGGGGGGCCGGTCTTAGCGAGGAAGAAGTCCAGGAGCTTTACGAAGGGGCCCGCCAACGGTTCCTCCATGGTCCTTGAAGAAGTCTTTCGAGAGCTGGGTTATCCGAAAAGGGTCCTGCGAAAGGCCCCCACCGTAGTACTCAACCTGGGACTCACCCCCGAAAAGGTGGAAGCCGACCTAGTGGTCCTTGGAGAGGGGCGGCCTCTTCTGGTGGCGGATTATGCCCCTGGGGCCGTGCGTTCGCGGGAGCGAAGGCTTCTGGCTTACGCCCGCCTGGCCTTCCCCGAAAATCCCCCTCCCTTTGTACTCCAGACCAACGGCCGGGAGTTCGCCCTGGTGGAAACCGCAAGCGGCAAAGAAATAGCCTTCGGGGGCCGGAATATCGTACCCCCTTACGAGACCCTCCTGGAAAGCCCCTCCCCTCCCCCGGTGGGAAGCCGCCGGCTTCTGGTGGAGGAAAAGATTCTTTTCATCCACACCACCGGTGGCTGACCGCCTAGACGGCAGGGGCCCTGCCGAGAAGACTCCCGAGATAGGCG
>WFPH01000006.1 GCA_015487645.1 Thermosulfurimonas sp.
CCGCAGGAGAGAGAGGCTGGTTCTGACCGGACGAAAACGCCAGGGGTCGGTTACGTGGAGCTGGAAGCCCAGACAGACCTGTCCCCGCCATTTGTCGAAGGTGGGCTGGAAGACCGTGAACCTGAGTTTGGCCCCCGGTAAGGCCTCCGGCAGGGCGGGGAGGACCCTTTCCGGTCTGAGCCAGGGGGCTCCGAAGACCTCAAAGGGGCGGGTGGTGCCCCGACCTTCTGAAAGGTTGGTGCCCTCAAGGAGGACCTGACCGGGATAGACCAGAGCGGTTTCGAAAGACGGCATGTTGGGAGAAGGGGGTACCCAGGGGAGACCGGTCTCGGAGAAAAGTTGAGTCCTCCGCCAGCCTTCGGCTTTGACTACCCGCAGGGGGAGGCTGAGCCCCAGGCGCTTCCTGAAAAGGAGGGCGGCCTCCCCGAGGGTGAGTCCGTGCCGCAGGGGCATCTCCGAAAGCCCCACAAAGGAAAAACATTCCGGCTGGAGCATGGGGCCTTCGAGGAGGCCTCCCAGAGGATTCGGCCGATCGAGGACGGCCACCTCCACTCCGGCCTCTTCGGCGGCCTCAAGCAGGAGATAAAGGGTCCAGAGATAGGTATAGACCCGGCAGCCCACATCTTGAAGGTCCACCAGGATGAGGTCGAGCCCTGCCAGGTGTTCGGGTTGGGGTTTGAGCCGGGAACCGTAAAGGCTTATCACCGGAAGACCGGTCAGGGGTTCCACGGTGTCTTCGCTCGGGATCATGTTGGCCTGAGCGGTGCCATAGAACCCATGTTGGGGAGAGAAGAGGCGCACCAGGTTCGCTCCCAGGAATTCCCTGAGGGCCAGATGGGTGGGCTTGAGATCGGAGGTAACCGCGGCCTGATGCGAAAGGAGACCTACCCTGCGGCCCCTGATCCATCGGGGCCGGTCTCGAAGCAAGACCTCAAGTCCCGTCCGAATATTCATGGTCTGGCCACCTGGATGCCGTTCACGTAGGCCCTTATGCCTTCCGCAATCCCCCGGGCCACCTCGCGCAGATACCTTTCCGAACGCAGACGCCGGGCCTCCGTGGGGTTGGTGATGAAGGAGATCTCCACCAGCACCGCCGGCATTCTGGTACCCACCAGGACCACGAAAGGGGCTTTTTTTACGCCGAGATTCCTTACCCCACGGTACCGCCGTGAGAGTTTCCTCACGAGGTGTTTCTGGATCTCTCTGGCCAGACGACGGGATTCCTCGATCTTGGTGTTCCGCAAGATCTTCTTGAGGAGGTTCTGGAGATCGCTCAGCGACTGATTGGAGACCGCGTTCTCCAAGGCGGCCACCCGCATGGCCTCGGGATCGGTGGTGAAGCTCAGGTAGTAGGTCTCGATTCCTCGGGAACGACGATTGGGAGAGGCGTTCACATGAATGGAAACGAAGAGATCGGCCTTCTTGAGGTTGGCGATGGCCGAGCGTTTTATCAGAGGCACGAAGAGGTCTTTTTTCCGGGTGAGGATGACCTCACAGGAGAGACACCGACGGAGTTCTTCGGCCAGGTATTTCGAGACTTTAAGGGTGATGTCCTTCTCTCGCAGGCCGTAAAGGCCCAGGGCGCCGGGATCGTGGCCTCCGTGGCCGGGATCGACCACAATGCGGTGGATCTTGAGCCCCAGCTGCTGGGCCAGGGAGTAGTGTTTCTTACCCGGAGGCTTTAGCGGAACTTCCTTCTTTCGGGGCGGCGGAGATTCACCGAGGAGGTCGATGACCACCCGGGGGGGATCCCCTAGATAGAAGGTCCGGTAAGAGGTGAGGCTCTTCAGATCCAGTACCACCCGGACCGTGTCGGGACGATACTGTCCTAACCTTACCCTCGTGAGGAGTCCGTCCTGAATGGGGATTTCGGGCTTGAGATAAGGGGAGAGCCGGGCCGGGGAGAGGTCCACGTAAACCCGGGGGGGTTTCCCCCGATGGGCCTTCAGGGCGTGGTCCTGATAGTTGACCCTGGAGGAAAGGTCCACCACCACCCGGCTGTAGTCCTCTCCCGACCAGTGGCGAATCCTCCTGACCGTGGCGGTCTTTTGGGGAGGGGGCTCGGGTTCAGGCGGGGTTTTTTTCTCTGGAGGCGGAGATTCTTTCGGAGGGGGTCTCAGACGAGCCGCCATGTCCCCCGAGGGGTAGCGTTCGAGGATGAGGGTCTCCAGACGGCGAGCCGTGACCGGATCTTTCAGGAGATCCCGATAAATCTGAGCGGCCTCGAAGAGGGCGTCGTCGGCCAGGGGGCTTCTGGGATAGTGTTCCCAGAGCATACGGTAGCGTTTCAGGGCTTCTTCCAGATCGTGCCGGTTGTGGGAGTAGCCGTAGAGGTTGCGGTAAAGACGAGCCGTCCAGATCAGGGCCTTCGGGGCTTCGGGACTTTCAGGATATCGCAGGTAGACCCGCCGGAAGCGGTTTATGACCCGGATCCAGTAACGCCGGTAGCGGACTTTTGAGGAGCGAGAGAAGGCCTCAAGCTCCTTTTTGGCTGAAAGAAAGGCCTTTTCGGAAGGGGTGAGGGCCCGGGTGGATACGGGGAGAAGAAGGAGAAAGGCCCAGAGGACCGGAAGAAGGGTTTTCATAGCCCCGATTTTACTAGAAGATCTCGCAATTCGAAAACAAGGTTCAGGGCTTCCCTGGGGGTTAGTTCTTCGGGGTCTATGGCCAGGAGTTTTTCTTTGAGGGGCAGGTAGGGGTCAAAAAGGGGCAGTTGACGGGGTTGGTCCTTTCCGGTGGAGGGCCTCGGAGGGGGACTCAGGGCGCTCTTGGCCTCAAGTCCGGCCAGGATCTCCCGGGCCCTTTCCACCACCTCCTGAGGGAGACCAGCCAGGGCCGCCACCTGGACCCCGTAGGATTCACTGGCCGGGCCGGGCTGTAGCCGGTAGAGGAAAACGATCCGATCCTCCCAGGTTTTTACGGCCACATTGTAGTTCCTGGCTGCCGGAAGCTCCCGGGCCAGTTCCGTGAGCTCATGATAATGGGTGGCAAAAAGGGTCAGGGCCCGGCGGTCATGGAGATGTTCCGCCACGGCCCAGGCGATGGCCAGTCCGTCGTAGGTGCTGGTTCCGCGGCCGATCTCATCCAGGATCACCAGACTCCTTTCCGTGGCGTTGTGGAGGATGTTGGCACACTCGGCCATCTCCACCATGAAGGTGGAGCGCCCCCGGGAGAGCTCATCCGAGGCTCCGATGCGGCTGAAGATGCGATCGCAAAGCCCCACGCGCGCCCTTTCGGCCGGCACGAAAGAGCCCAGGTGGGCCAAAAGGACGATGAGGGCCGTCTGGCGCAGGATGGTGGATTTGCCGGCCATGTTGGGACCGGTGATGAGGATCAGACGGGCCTCTTCCGGATCCAGTTTCACGGTGTTAGGCACGAAGCTTCCGCTCGGCAACACCTTCTCCAGCACCGGGTGTCGCCCCTCGACGATCTCGATCCCCGTCTCCGCGGTCACCTCCGGCCGGACATAGCGGTTCTCCTCGGCCACCTCGGCCAGCGAGAGCAAGGCGTCGAGTTCCCCCACGGCCCTGGCTGTGGCCCGGAGCCTCTCGGCCTCCAGGCTTACAGCCTCCCGCAGTTCTAGGAAGATCTCGTACTCCAGTTCCTTGATCCTCTCGTCCGCTGAAAGGACCTTGGCTTCAAACTCCTTGAGCTCTGGGGTAATGAAGCGTTCGGCGTTGGTGAGGGTCTGCTTGCGGATATAGTCCTCCGGTACGCGGGAGAGGTGGCTTTTGGTGACCTCGAGGTAATAACCGAAGACCCGGTTGTAGCCCACCCTGAGATTGGGAATCCCGGTGCGGCGGCGTTCCCGCTCCTCGATCTCGGAAAGATAACGCAGGGCGTTTTCCTTGAGGTCCCGCAGTTCATCTAGCTCGGAGTGGATCCCCGGCCGTACCAGGCCTCCTTCCCGCGGACTTGTGGGCACCTCCTCGAGAAGGGTCCGGACAAGCCGTTGATGCAACTCGGAGAAGTCCGCAAGCCTTTCCCGAATCTCGGAAAGCAATCCCTCGGCCCCGGAGAGCAATTCCCGGATCTCGGGCAGGGCTCCCAGAGCTTCTCTCAGGGCCAGGAGATCACGAGGGCCGGCCAACCGGAGGGCGCAGCGGGTGGCCAGTCGCTCGAGATCCGGGACTCTGGAGAGGGTTTGACGAAGGGCTTCCCGCAGGGAAGTCTCCGTAAGGAGTTGTTCCACGGCTGCCTGGCGGGCCTTTATGGCCGTAAGATCCTTGAGGGGATAAAGGAGCCACTGGCGCAGGGTGCGGCCTCCCATGGCGGTGCGGGTGCGATCCAGCACCCATAGAAGGGAGTGCCTTACGGAACCGTCGAACTGGTTTCGGACCAGCTCGAGGTTCCTTTTGGTGGCCTCGTCGAGAATCAGATAGTTCCCCGGAAAATAAGGTCTGGGGGGTGAGATCCGGCCCAGGGCTTCCTTTTCGTTTTCGAGGAGATATTCCAGCACCGCCCCCACCGCGCAGAGAGCCTCGGGAAGTTCGCCGAAGCCAAGTCCGGCCGGATCCCCCAGATTGAAATATTCCTCGAGTAGTTCGCGGGCCCGTCTTTCCGAAAAAACCGTGGGAGGAAGAGGGCTCACCGGAAGGCCTGGAAGCAACTCGCGAAATTCTTTCAGAAGATCCTTCGGGAGACCTTCGGGGACGAGCAACTCCCGGGGTTCCAGGCGGAAGATCTCACTTGAGAGATCACCCCGGTCGGCGAAGACCGCGGCCCGAAATTCTCCAGCCGAAAGATCCAAGACCGCCAGCCCCCACCTTTTCCCGGCAAAGAGGGCGCACAGGTAATGGCTTTCCTTGTCGGGAAGACCTTCGGGATCCAGGAAGAGCCCCGGGGTGACCACCCGTACCACCTCTCGTCGCACCAGCCCCTTGGCTTCCCGGGGATCTTCCATCTGTTCACAGATGGCCACCCGTTTGCCGGCCTCGACCAGCTTGCGGATATAGGGTGCGGCGTTCGAGACCGGGACTCCGCACATGGGGACCCGCTTCCCGCCCCCGGCTTCCCTGGAGGTGAGGGCGATATCCAGGATCCGGGAGGCTTCCTCTGCGTCCTCAAAGAACATTTCGTAAAAATCTCCCAGGCGGAAGAATAGAATACAGTCCCGATAACGGTTTTTGATCTCGAGATACTGGCGGAACATGGGGGTGAGCCTGGACTTCATGGCTTTAAACTTTAACCCGAATCCGGGGGGACTTTAAAGGTAGTGTCCGCGAGTTTCAATGTGGATCCGCACGGCCTCCGGAACGAGATAGCGGATGGAAAGGCCGGCCCTTATACGGCGTCGGATCTCGGTAGAGGAGATGTCCAGCCTGGTAACCGTGAGGAAAAGCAACTTTTTCCCGGGAAAAAGCTTCAGAGCTTTTTGGCAGGCTGCCTCTGGGCTGAATTCGCTTCGGTTCACCACCACCAAGGTGGCCAGCTCAGGAAGAAGGTGGTATTCGTGCCAGGTCTCGATCTCGAGAAAAGCGTCAAGTCCCAGGATGAAAAAAAATTCGTGTTGAGGGTGGCGCTGGCGGAGTTCCCTCAGGGTGTCCACGGTATAGGATGGGCCCGGGCGCCGGCCCTCAAGGTCCAGCGCCCGGAAGGCCGGGTGGTCCTTTACGGCCAGTTCCACCAGGCGCAGGCGTTCCTCAAAGGGGAGATGGGGCTTGGCTCGCTTGTGCGGAGGGACTCCGGCCGGAATGAACCAGACCTCGGAGAGGGCTAGTTCCTCCCGAACCTCTTCGGCTATTCGAAGATGGGCCAGGTGAATGGGATCAAAGGTGCCACCCAGGAGACCGATACGCATCTGCCGATCCTCAGCCCAAAGATCATCAGATAGAATAGGGGTTGGTGGCCAAAAGTCAACGATGAAAAAGGAGAGACTTGACCGATTGCTGGTTCAACTAGGGCTGGCCGAAAGCCGCGAGAAGGCCCAGGCCCTGATTATGGCCGGATTGGTATGGGTGGATGGGCGGCGGGTAGATAAGGCCGGAACCAGGGTGTTCGAGGCCGCGGAGATCGAGATCCGTGGCCGGGGGCTGCCCTATGTTTCCAGGGGAGGCCTGAAACTCGAGGGCGCGCTCAAGGTCTTCCAGCTCAGAGTGGAAAATCTCGTCTGTGCAGACATAGGGGCTTCCACGGGGGGTTTTACGGACTGTCTCCTCCGACACGGGGCCCGTAAAGTCTATGCCATCGATGTGGGCCGGGGACAGCTTCATGAAAAACTGAAGCGGGATGCCCGGGTGGTCTCCATGGAAGGGGTGAACGCCCGGTACCTTGCTCCGGAGGACCTTCCGGAGAAAGTGGATCTCGTGACCATCGACGTCTCCTTCATCTCGCTCAAAAAGATTCTGCCCGCGGCGGTGAGGATCCTCAAACCGGGAGGCTTCATCCTAGCCCTGATTAAACCTCAGTTTGAGGTGGGGCCCCGGGAAGTGGGCCGCAAGGGCGTAGTTCGGGAGCATAGCAAACATCGCCGGGTCATGGAGGAGATATGGCGTTTCGGAGAGGATGAGCTGGACCTGAAGGCCCTGGGCGTGGCCGAGAGCCCGGTCCCCGGTCCTTCCGGGAATCGAGAATTTTTCATTTTGTTTAAAAATTCTCCTTTACAAGCCCCAGAGGGGTTGTTATTTTGCCAGAAGAAGTCCGAGGAGGAGGTCAGCGGTGAAGATCGTGTTTGATCCCGAGGTGCCTGAGGAATTGCGCGAGGAAATCAAAAACGTGGTGGAAGGCGGCAAGATTGAGGCTCCCTGCCCTGAGTGCGGGGCGGAGGAGATATACGTGGCCCTTCTCGATAAGATCCTGGACGTAAAATGTTACGATTGCGGTCATTCCTTTGCGGAGATCGAACTTGAGGAGGAATAGGCTAGGAATCTTTGGTCCTTTCGATATAGGCGTAGGCGTTGTGAGCGTGAATAGACTCAAAGTTTTCGGCCGAGACCGCGAACCAGATAATCTCCGGGTGATCGAGCAGCCTTCTGGCCACCTCTCTTACTACATCCTCCACGAAACGGGGACGGGTATGCGCGGTTTCCGTGACGAATTTTTCGTCCGGTCGCTTGAGGAGAGGGTAGACCGGGCTTGAGGCCGAGGCCTCCACGATCTCGATCAGGTCTTCTAGCCAGACGAATCTCCTGAAACGAACCCTGAGGGTCACCTCCCCCCGCTGATTGTGGGCCCCGATCTCGCTTATGGCCTGAGAGCATGGGCAGACCGTCATGACCGGGACCTTTACCCCTAGGACTATGTCCAGCCGGTCCTCGCTCTTGGCCCCGGCGATGAGACACTGATACTCCATGAGAGAAGGGGAACCAGTGACCGGAGCCTCCTTTTTCAGGAAGTAGGGAAAGGAGATCTCAAGATGGGCCACCTTGGCCGAAAGCTTCTCCCGCATGCGTTCCAGGATGAAAGGGATGTTTTTGATGTGGATCTCTTCCCGAAATTCGTTCAGGATTTCGATAAAACGGCTCATGTGGGTGCCCTTGAACTCCCGGGGGAGATCCACGAACATATTGATCTCGGCCACGGTGTGCTGTAGCCCTCGCCGTTTGTCGAGCACGGAGACCGGGTAGCGGATACCCTTTATCCCTACCTTGTCGATGGCGATCTCTCGCGGATCGTAGAGACTCTGGACGTCTTTAAGATCCATGGGTCTTGAGCTTTCGTACCAGCTCGCGGGCCACCTCCCGGCTGGGCCCCTTCAGCTCCAGCAGACTTTCTCCAGCCCTTTCGGCCTGGAGGACCTCAGGATCTTCCGGAAAGGAGACCAGCGGCCTCTTTCCCAAGGTGGCCTCGATGAAGGCCTCATCCTCGCTGTCTCTCACGGCGTTGCCCACCACGAAGACCCTTTCCATCTTGAGCTCCCGGGCCAGCCGTAAGATCTGCCTAGCCGTCTCGAGACTCCCCCGGTAGGGCTGGGTGACTACCAAGATGAAGTCCATGGGGACCACCGTGGCCCGACCGAAGTGCTCTACCCCGGCCTCCATGTCTACCACCACCGCCTCCTGGGCCCGAAGTATGAGGTAGGAGAGGAGTCTGCGTAAGACGGTCTGTTCCGGGCAGGCACAGCCCCCGCCGGCTTCTCGGATGGCCCCGAGGACCATGAGCCGAAGGCCGTCGCGGGTGAGCATGAACCTTTCGGGGAGGTCTTCGATGCGGGGATTCAGGGTGTAGTAAGGCCCCTGTTTCTGGGCTCGCTCCGCCAGGAGATCTCGCATCTCAGAAAGGGGGGTCAGCTTTTCCGGATCCTCAAAACCCAGGAGCCGGCCGAGGTGCGGACTGGGATCGGCATCGATGGCCAGGACCTGATAGCCCTCCTCAAGAAGGGCTCCGCAGAGCAAAGCCGCAATGGTGCTCTTCCCGACCCCACCTTTTCCGCAAAAGGCGATCTTCATGGTTAAGATTCTACCACCTTCTCCAGGCTCTCCCAAGGGATCTCGCCCGGGCGCAGGAGTTCGGGTTTGCCCGAGACCACCGAAACCAGGGTGGAGGGTTTTCTTCCGGGGGTGGGGCCGCCATCGAGGATGAGATCTATGCCCGGGAAGTAATGGGCCACTTCTTCCGCGCTGCGGGCCGGGGGTTCCTCGGAGAGGTTGGCGCTGGTTCCGGTGACCGCTTTCCCGAAAAGTCGAGGGATCTCGCGGGCCAGGGGGTGCGAGGAGAGCCTCAGGGCCACGGTGCCGGTCTCCGCGGTCACCCAGGGAGGCACCTCCGGCCGGGCCCGGAAGACCAGCGTGAGAGGCCCCGGCCAGAAACGGGCCATGAGCTCCCGGGCCACCTCTGGGATCTCGGCCGCGAGCTTTTCCACGTCTTCCAAGTCTCCGATCAACAGGAGGACCGGTTTCTCCCGCCGCCGGCGTTTGGCCGTATAAAGCCGTCTTACGGCCACTTCGGAGAAAGGGTCCACCGCCAGCCCGTAAAAGGTCTCCGTGGGCAGAGCCACGATTCCACCCTCCGAGAGCACCCGGAGGGCCTCGCTTAAGGCCTCTTCCTCTTCGGCCCGGAGGATCTTCATCCCTGAGCGAGTTTTTGCCGGTACTTCTTGAGTTTTTCCTTAAGATCCGAATCGGATAAAGCCAGGATCTCTATGGCGAGAAGGGCCGCGTTGGCCATGTTGCCGATACCGACCCCGGCCACCGGAACCCCTCTGGGCATCTGTACGATGGAAAGCAGGGCGTCTACCCCGTTCAGCGGACCGGCCGGTACTGGAACCCCGATTACGGGCAGGGTGGTGTGGGCCGCTATGACCCCCGGCAGATGGGCCGCAAGCCCCGCCCCGGCGATGATCACCTTAAGCCCTCGTTTCTCGGCTTCCTCCGCATAGCGCTTCACCTTCTCCGGTTGCCGGTGGGCCGAGGCCACCTCCACCTCGTAAGGGACCCCAAAGTCCCGAAAGACCTTCTCCGCGGCCTCTACCAGGGGGAGATCGCTCTTGCTTCCCACCAGGAGCCCCACCAGGGGTTGACGGAGGTGTTTTAAGGCCTTGGCTCCGATGTCCCGGCGGTAGTGCATGTTCTCGAAGTGGATCTTGGCCACGGCCTCATAGGCCCTTCGAATGGCCTGCGGGATGTCCGGTCCGAGGGCCGTCACCCCCAGCACCCTTCCGCCGGCGGTTACGATCCGGCCGTCCTTCCGGGCGGTTCCGGCGTGAAAGACCTTGACCCCGGGCCACCGGGCCACCTCGGAAAGACCGTGGATCTCCTTGCCTTTTTCGTATTTCCCGGGATAGCCCCCTGAGGCCAGCACCACGCAGACCGCGGCCTCCGGTCTGACCTTCACCTCACACTCCGCGAGCCTCCCCTCGAAGGCGGCCTCGATGAGTTCCACGAGATCGGTCTCAAGCCGCATGAGGACCGGCTGGGCCTCCGGATCGCCGAAACGGCAATTAAACTCCAGCACATAGGGCCGCCCGTCGCTTATCATGAGCCCTCCGTAAAGAACCCCCAGATAGGGGAGTCCCTCTTTGGCCAGGGCTCGAATGGTGGGTTTCATGATGGTTTCGAGGATTTCTTCGGCCAGCTCCGGGGTGACCACCGGGGCCGGAGAATAGGCCCCCATACCGCCGGTGTTGGGCCCCTGATCGCCGTCAAGGAGCGGCTTGTGGTCCTGAGAGGTGGGCAGGGGCAGGACCACCTCGCCGTCGGTGATGACCATGAAGGAGGCCTCTTCCCCCTGCAGGCACTCCTCGATGACCACTCGCTTTCCGGCCTCCCCGAAGGCCTTTTCCACCATGATCCGGTCCACGGCCGCCATGGCCTCCTCCACGGTCCGGGCTACGATGACGCCCTTTCCGGCCGCCAGCCCATCGGCCTTGACCACGATGGGGGCCCCTTTCTTTTCGATGTATCGCTTGGCGGCCTCGGGATCATCGAAGACCTCAAAGGCCGCGGTCGGGATCCCGTGGCGGGCCAGCAACTCTTTGGTAAAGACCTTGCTGGCCTCGATGCGGGCGGCCGCGGCCGAAGGCCCGAAGACCCGAAGGCCCTTCTCCTGAAAGTGATCTACAAGCCCCCGGGCCAGGGGATCCTCGGGTCCCACCACCGTGAAGGCCACTCCCTTTTCCTCGGCAAACCGGGCCAGGGCTTCGAAGTCAAAGGGGTCGAGAGGGACACACTCGCACTTTTCTTCCTCGGCAATGCCGGCGTTCCCCGGGGCGCAGTAAACCTTCTCCACCCGGGGACTCTGGGCCAGTTTCCAGCACAGGGCGTGTTCCCGACCGCCTCCTCCCACCACCAGGATCTTCATCCTTCCACCTCCTCTAGAGTTTCTCCCTCAAAGTTGAAAGGAGCCTCTCAAGCTCTCGAACATAGATCTCCTTTATGCGTGCGTAAATTTCTTCGGCCAGCTCCTCGCTATAGAGATGAGAACACAGATTCCGGTCCGCAAGCATGTCCAGAAGAAGGTCGTTGTTCTCAATGAGGCCGTACCGGAAGGCCTGCTTGATGCCATCCCGCGGAAAGTGACATTCCACACCTTTGTAAGCCAGGATGCGCTTTAAAGCCTTCCAGCCGAGCTCCACCGTGAACTCGAATCGCTGGATGACTCCGTCCCGGTCAAGCTGATCCCTTGCCTGAGAGAGGGCCTCTTTGAGAGGCCACAAGGCCTTTTCCAGTTTGATAAGCCCCTCTTCGGCCTCAACCCTGCGCGTCATAGAGAAGGACTCCCTCCCTTTTTACCCGCTCCGCAAACCTTACGTCCACTTCGCTTTCAAAGAGGAGATCCACCGGGTAGATCCCGGCCACCTCGTCCACCTCCTCCCGCAGAAGGCGTCTTTTCCGAAAGGAAAGCCTACGGCCCGGAAAGACCAGAAGATCGAGGTCGAAACCGCTCCTCGCCCGTTTGCCCCGGGCAAGAGATCCGAAAAGATAAATGGCCTGCGGCTTCAGTCTTTCCACCAGATGCCCGGTAATGCGGCTCAGACGGTCTTCAAGTTCGGGAGAAAGGCCCAGGTCCTTAAAACCCCTCTGGGAGTTCCTCAAGGCGCACCAGATCTTCATAGGTCTCCCTTTTTCTTACCACGAAAAAGCGATCCCCGTCCACCAGAACCTCGGCGGCCCTGGGCCTTGAATTGTAGTTAGAGGACATCACAAAGCCGTAGGCCCCGGCGCTGAAGACGGCCAGGAGATCTCCCGGAGAAACCGGTGGCAGGTGTCTCTCCCGGGCCAGGAAATCTCCGCTCTCACAGATGGGGCCCACCACGTCGGCCCTTATGGTCTCTCCTCCAGGGATCTCCCGTACCGGCTTTATCTGATGATAGGCCTGGTAAAGGGTGGGCCGGATGAGGTCGTTCATGCCGGCGTCCACGATCACGAAGGTTCGCGCTTCGGGGTCTTCCGGCCCCGGGGGATGAGCTTTCACATAAAGCACCCGGGTGACCAGGATGCCGGCGTTGCCGGCGATCACTCGCCCGGGCTCAAGGATGAGGGTGGTTTCGAGATCGCGGAGTTCCTGTTTGATGGCCTCGGCGTAGGCCGCGGGTGGGGGCGGTTCCTCTTCCCCGTAAACGATTCCGAGCCCTCCCCCGAGATCGAGGTAGCGCAGGTCGAGACCCTCTTCCCGGAGCCGGAGGTAGAGGGTTTTGAGCCTTTTTAGGGCCTCCACGAAAGGCGAGATTTCGGTGAGCTGTGAGCCGATATGGCAGTCCACCCCCACAGGCTCAAGATAGGGGTCTTCTTTAGCCCGTAGATAAGCTTGATAGGCTACCTCTTCGGGCAGACCGAACTTGTTCTTCTTGAGGCCGGTGGAGATGTAAGGATGGGTCTTGGGGTCCACATTGGGATTGACCCGAATACTAAAGGGCGCGGGTTTTCCGAGCCTCCGAGCCACCCGAGAAAGGGTCTCGAGCTCTCCCAGGCTTTCCACATTGAACATGAGAATACCGGCCGAAAGGGCCTCTTCCATCTCTCGTTCCGTCTTCCCCACGCCGGAGAAAACGATTTTTTCCGGAGGTATACCCGCCCGCAGAGCCCGAAAGAGTTCTCCTCCGGAGACGATGTCGGCGCCCGCGCCCTCTCGGGCCAGGAGATGGAGCACCGCCAGATTGGAGTTGGCCTTGACCGAATAACAGACCAGATGTGGAACGTCCTGAAAAGCCTCGTCAAACACCCGGAAGTGTCGTCTTAAGGTGGCTGCGGAGTAGATGTAAACCGGGGTGCCCACCTCTTCCGCTATGCGGGCCACCGGGACCCCTTCGGCGTGAAGTTCCCCGTGCCTGTACTCGAAGTAGTGCATGGGCCACTCCTTTCTCAGGGGGTTACACAGACCTCCGGGGTCTTAAAGCCCGGGATCAAGGTGTCGTAGTATGATAAAAGAGGCTCCACCGAGTAGCAATACTTCTCGCCGGCCCGGACCGAGGTGTCGAAGAACGAGGTCTCTGCCAGGGGAGGGAAGACCATCTCGCCCGCCAGCGACCGTCGCCACACCCGATAAAGCACCGGGGCCCGGAGAGAGAATCCGTTCAGGTCTTCGGTGACCGGTGACCAGGAGAGGAAGACCGTGTGGGGAATCAAACGCTGCGCCTCAAGATTCTCGGGGGTTTGGGGCGGGGTCGACCAGCAAAAACGGCGCGGTGGGGTCCAGTCGCTCCGGGACCGGAAACCCTTTACCGCCCGGACGCGGTAAAGGTAGCACCAGCCGGGCCGGAGATCCCGATCCCGGTAGTAGAAGCGAGAAGTTTGAGCCGGAGAGCGTCCAAAGGATATCCTGAGGAGCTTCTTAAGCTCGGGGCCGCGGTCATAGGGTCGGCGGGCCACCTTTTCGATCTCGAAGGCCTTGATCTTCTGGAGGCTTTGGCCCCGGATGTCCTCCACTGGAACCGCGAGCGAAAGCTCGGCAAAGAGGGGGTGTAGCACGATCCTGAAATCTGAAGGAGGCTCGGGGCGAGCGGCCTCCGGGGGAACCGGCGGCGCCTTGCGACCACACGAGATCAGGATCACTAGACAAACCAACCCCAGCCACCATCTCATGTTTCTCCTATAGCATGAACTCCGGGGTTCCGGTATCTTTTTTGACAGGGCTGGGGAAGAGCATTATCGTAGCGATATGAGCGAAGAAAAACGTTACGGCGAGAAGGCCATCGAGGAGGCTGAACTTGAGGCCTGGCCCAACCCTTACCCTGACCGGGATTACCGCATAGACATCACCTTTCCGGAATTTACCTGCCTGTGTCCCCGTTCGGGCTATCCGGACTTTGCCACCATCAAGATTTCCTACATACCGGACGAAAAAATCGTAGAGTTGCGCTCCTTAAAGCTCTGGTTGAACAAATTCAGGGGGCGCTACATCTCGCACGAGGCGGCGACCAACGAGATCTTTGACACCCTCTGGAAACTCCTTGAGCCGCGGGAGCTTCGCGTGGTGGGGGACTTCAACCCCCGGGGAAACGTCCATACGGTGATCACCGTTGAGCGCCGTCAAGGAAGTTCTGGGAGTCCCACGGCGTAGCTTAAGCGGGCTCTGGCAATCTCGTATTCCGCAAGGGCCGCAATCTCGTGGGTCTGAGCTCTGGTAAGCAGGGTTTCGGCATCCATAACATCCGTGGTGTCGGCCAGGCCCTCGCGAAACCGGGCCCGGTTGAGCCGGAAGTTTTCCTGAGCTGCGGAAAGGGCGCTTCGGGCCACCTCGATCTTTTTCTCCGCAGCCCGAAGCCCCAGATAAGCCTCGCGCACCTCAAGCTTCACCCGATCCTTTATTTCTTCTAAGAGGGCCTTCTGAGATAGAAGTTCGGCCCGCACGGCCGCAACCTCTCGCCCGCGGATACCCCAGTCCCATAGTTCCCAGTTGAGAGAGAGACCCACCCAGACATTTTCCCGGTCACCGTATGGATTTTCGGATAGATCCAGGGTGTCTCCCCGCCTGTAATACTGGGCCTCAAGATCGAGCCAGGGGAAATAGCGACTCCGGGCAAGCCTTAATTTTTTCTCCTTGGCCTTTACGGCCAGGGCGGCGGCCTTTACCTCCGGCCGATTTTGAAGGGCAAGCTCAAGGAGTTTTTCGTAAGACTCTTTTACCGGTTTCAAGGTAAACTCTGGAAT
>WFPH01000007.1 GCA_015487645.1 Thermosulfurimonas sp.
ATCTCCGCCCCCCAGCTGCCCTTCACGCAGTGGGCCGGGAAGGCCTGAAATTCCTGGTCGTCCGGGGTGTGGGCGTCGCAGACATAGATTACCGGCTCGCCCCGGGCGCGGAATTCCTCAAGGAGTTTCTTTATGGCGGGGATGATCTCCCGGGCCGCTTCTCCGCAATAAAGGGTCCCTTTGGGATCTAGAAAGTCGTTTAACATGTCGATCACGATGAGGGCCCGCATACTTAAGACCTCCCTGGGCAAAATTAATCGGGAGAGCAGCGTTTGGCAAGGTGATTGGAATGGGTTTAATATAGGGGACATGCGGCGGAGGGAGGTCCTTAAAATGGTGATGGGAGGAGGGGCTATCGGTGTTCTGGGATTTATGGGGTTCAGGTTGGCGAGTCATTTTTTGCCTCGTCCTCCTAGAAAAGTTCTGGTAAAGGAAAAGGTTCTCCCGGCCCCTGGAGGAGTTAAGGTGGGGGACGGGTATTTCCTGGTGAGGTTGTCCGGGGGACAGTTACTAGTTCTTTCCAGAAGGTGTCCGCATCTGGGTTGCACGGTTAACTATCAGCCCTCCCAGAATATTTTCCTCTGTCCCTGCCATCAGAGTCGTTTTGCCTTGAATGGAGCCTATCTTTCCGGACCGGCACCGCGGGGGCTTTATGAACTCAGGTGGGAAAAGACCGAAAGCGGCCTCATTCTTGAGATACCGGGTTAATCCGCGCGTCTCCTGGGCGCTGGCTGCGGCTTTCCTGGTGGCGATGATCTCGGGGCTTTTCTTGGCTTACCCTTTTTCGGAAACCGCCCCTTTCATTTCTACTGTAGGTCTGGAGAACGTGGTTCCCTTTGGACGTTTCTTTCGAAGACTGCACTATTTTAGTGCCTGGCTGACCCTGGGGTTCCTCTTTTACCACGCCGCCGAGTCTCTTTGGGCCAAAGCTTACGAAAGACGTACGGCTGGACGCTGGCTGGCCCTGACCCTCTCGCTGGTTTTGATCCTTCTTATCGCCTTTACCGGATACGTGGCCCGCTGGGATGAGACCGGGCGCCTGGCCGGTTTCATCGCCGAGAGTCTCAGCTTAAAGATTCCCTATGTGGGAAAATATCTGAACGGTCTCCTTTTCATGGTGAGGGAAGGCGGAGTGCACAGACCCTATCTTTTTCATCTGTACGCTTCCTTCCTGGTGCTTCTCATCTCCGGAATCTGGCATTTTCGGTTGCGGCGTCTGCCGGCCGAGGATCTGGGGCTGGTTCTTCTCCTCTGTGGGCTTCTGGCCTTCCTCCTTCCGGTAGGACTTCATGCCCCCGGCCCTTATCTGCTAGTCAAAGGTCCTTGGTTTTTTGTGGGTATTCAGGAGGCCCTGAGGCATGCTCCTCCGGAGGTAGCCGGCCTGGTCTTTCCGGCCCTGGGGCCGGTTTTCTACTTCGGGGTCCGATGGCCCAGGGTGAGAGAGATAGCCCTGGGCGGTCTCGTCTTCTGGTCCCTCCTTTATGGAGGTTTTACCCTTTACGGTCTTCTGCGATGAGACACCTTCTCTGGAGCCTGCTTTTTTTGCTGGCGGTGGCCGTGCTGGTAAAAGAGTGGCGGTTCAAACGGGCCGAAAAGGTCTACACCCTTGCCTCCGGCCGGGTGGACATGTGCCTTGCCTGCCATAAGGAGACCCCGGGGAAGGCCCATGCTCGGGGTGTGGTGGGCTGCGCGGACTGTCATGGAGGCGACCCCCTTACGGTGGAAAAGGCCCGTGCCCACCGGGGCATGGTAAAGAATCCGGCGGATCTGCGTTATGCGGACCGGAGCTGCGGCCGGCCGGAGTGCCACCCGGGCTATCCGGAGAGGGTCAAAAAGAGCCTCATGGCCACCAACCGGGGCATCATCACCATCCTCCGCTATTACTGGGGCGAGATCAAGGACTTCCACGCCGAGGCCTCGGTGGAGGTCTTGATGCGAACCGGTGAGACCTCTACGGCCCTGGACTACTTTCGCAAGCTCTGTGGGACCTGTCATCTGTGGCTACCGAAGGAGAAACTGCCGGGCTTTCTTAAAAAGAAGGGCGGAGGCTGTTCTGCTTGTCACCTGGTTCCAGGGAAAGGGCCTGGCAAGAACCCCCACCCAAAGCTTACTCGCAAGATTCCGGTGGAAAACTGTGCCCGCTGTCACAACCGTAGCGGCCGCATCGCTCTCACCTACCAGGGCCTTTACGAGGATGAACAGTACGGGGCCCCCATCCGGGACGGAACATTTGGGGCCGAGGAGCTAGAAGATGGCCGGTTCGTAGAACGCATCCCCCCGGATGTGCACTTTAAGGCCGGCATGAGCTGCGTGGACTGCCACGTGCAGAACGAGACCATGGGCGACGGAAAGGCCTATGCCCACCTTGAGGAGAGCCTGGAGATCACCTGCGAGGCCTGCCACGAAGGCCTCGGGCGGACTAAAAAGGGAACCCCGCTTCCGAATTTGATAATAAAGAACGGAAAAATCCTCTTACGGGCCAAACTTACGGGGAAACTCCTTCCGGTAAAAAGGCCAGATCCGGTGGCCTGCCGGCACCCGGTACACCGGAGGCTTGCCTGCTGGGCCTGCCACGACCGCAGGGTGCCCCAGTGTTTCGGCTGTCATGTACGCCGAAGCGCCGGGGAAAAACAGCTCGACAAGCTCTCCTTTCGCGAGACCCCCGGCCTCTGGGAGGAATTTCGGAGCTACATGCGGCTTGAGAACCCCACCCTGGGCCTTTACCGGGGACGAGTCACGGTGCTGGTTCCCGGCTGACAGGACTTCGTGACCTTCCTTTCCCCGGAGGGGAAGGTGGAGCGGGAGTTCCGGCGCATAACCTGGTCCCACATGTATCCTCACGGAACCGGAAAGGCGAGAACCTGCGAGGATTGCCACCAGTCGGGAAAGACCGTGGGCCTCGGCTTCGGGTCTCTCACCTATCTAAGTGGGGGGAAGTGGCGTTTCACCCCGGCCGAGGCGGCCGCGGAACTCCTGGGCCTAAGACACGGGCTTTCGCAGGTGGTTACCCTTTCCGGGAAACCCTTAGTGAACTTCCGTCCCGGGGTCTCGGCCTTTAACGGTACCGAGATCAAACGGATCCTTCGGGTGGGGCTCTGTCTTCCCTGTCATCGAGATTTCTCCGACCCGGTGATGCGCAACTGGCCCCTGAAGAAAGCGTGTCCGGTATTTAAGGAGTGAGTTCGAGTAAGGCTTTAACTCTTTCGTAGAAACGTTCGGCCAGATCCAAGGCTTCTTCGGCCTCGCGTCGGGTGTAAACTTCGTCGGGAGTAAGATCCGGAAGCCCGTTGGGATACCTGGTAGGAATATAATATTTGTCCAGCGTAGCGGCGGCCTCAAGAAGATCTTTCAGTCCTAAGTAAAGCTCAGGAGCCACCTCTTCGAGTTCCCGCAAGAGCTTCACGAGGGAATGCCCCCAAGGAGAACTATCCCGCGCATACCACAGGGCCTTGAGGGCTTTTTCTCCGCACTGGTGGGCATGAAAACAGGAGAGAGCATATTCTCCTTCGCGTGCCAGAATGCGTGCGGCTCTGAGATCCGTCTCGGCGGTCCGAAGCCATCTCCTGGCTTCTTCAAGATTTTTCCGAACGCTCATAAAGGAGCTTTCCCTGTTTAAGGATTTCGCGCATGAAGGGCCGATCTTTGCCCCGGGACAACTCCTCTTCCGTCCATACCAGAAGATCCCATTCGAAAAAGGGGAATTTGAGAAGAAGGTCGCGAAATTCTTCCAGACGTTCGAGATAAGGACGCTTCCGATCTACGACGATGAGAAGATCGAGATCACTTCTTCTGGTGGCCTGAGAGGTGGCGTACGAGCCAAACAGGATGACTTTGCGAACATCTTTTTTGTTTTTAAAGTAGTTTTTCAACGCCGAACGCCATTCAGGAGGAAGTTCCATAGTTGAAACTTTAGCACATCTGTGGGAGAGCCGGGAGGCCTTACGGGTTTTCGTGGAGTCTCAGGGGCCGCTCGCTCCTCTGGCCTTCGTAGTCCTTCAGGCCGGCCAGGTGGTGCTGGCTCCGCTTCCGGGTGAGGCCACCGGATTTTTGGCTGGTTTCCTTTTCGGGGCCTGGAAGGGTTTCTCCCTGGCCATGGCGGGGCTGGCCGTGGGGTCGAGCGCGGCTTTCGGACTGGCGCGTCTGGCGCGCGGTCCGTTGGAGAGACGTCTTAAAGACCGTAAGTTCTACCGGCGTACGGTGGACTTCACGCGCCATTATGGGGTCACCGCGGCTTTTCTTCTTTTCCTCTTTCCCGGTTTCCCCAAGGACTACCTTTGTTACGCCCTGGGGCTTCTTCCCTTTCCCTTCCGGGTCTTCTTTCCGGTGATGCTCCTCGGCCGGGCCCCGGCCACCCTGGCCTTAACCCTTGAGGGAGACGCCGCCTTCCGGGAGGACTGGGATCTCCTCCTCTGGGTGGGACTTGCGGCCGGTCTTTCTCTTCTGCTGTTTCTTAAATTGAAGAAACGACTGGAAGTAGAGGCATGAGGCGGGCCTATCTTCAGGCTGTAGGGGGTGTGGCCGGAGACATGCTCCTTGCGGCCGTCATTTCCGCCGGCGCCCCGGAAGCCGAACTGGCGAACTTCCTGGCCGGTCTTCCTGGAAAGTTGATTCTCCGGACGGAACGCGTCACGGTTTCCGGCCTTTCGGCCTTGCGGGTGAGGCTTTCCGCCGGGGATCCCGGGGCCCTTCCCCCGCGTTTTCCGGAATTCATGGCTCTCCTCGACCGGCTGGAGCTGGAGGCGAAGCTCCGGGAGAAGGCCCGGGAGATCTTTGAGCTCATCTTTTCGGCCGAGGCCCGGGTGCACGGGAAGGACCCCTCGGAGGTCAACCTTCATGAGCTTTCGGCCTACGACACCCTGGGGGATGTCCTGGGGGTGCTTTACGGACTTCACCATCTCGGGATCTCCGAACTCTATGCCTCGCCCCTTCCTTTGGGCTCCGGACTCCTTGAGACCGCTCACGGCCGGCTTCCGCATCCGGCCCCGGCGACGGCCGAGATCCTTCGCGGGGTCCCGGTCTATGGCGTCCCGGAGGAGGTCGAAACCGTGACCCCCACCGGGGCGGCCCTGGTCAGGGTGCTCGCCCGGGGCTTCGGCCCTATGCCTCCCCTTCGCCTTGAGGCCGTGGGTGTGGGGGCCGGAACCTTTACCTTAAAGAGCCGTCCCAATATCCTGAGGCTTTTTGTCGGGACTCCTGAGCCTGCGATCTCCTCCGACGAAGTGGTGGAGATCGTCTGTGATCTTGACGACGAAACCCCGGAGGTGCTCGCACGGGTGGCCGAAAGGCTTCTTTCCGAGGGGGCGCTTGATACCGGTTTTCTTCCCCGCACCATGAAAAAGGGGCGCCCCGGGGTGCGCCTTGAGGCCCTCGCCCGGCCCGAGGACGCCGAAAGGCTTTCCGCCCTTATCCTTGAGGAGACCTCCACCCTGGGGGTAAGGCTCCGGCGGACGGAAAGACGCGTCCTCCCCCGCAGGGTGGAGACAGTAGAAACCCCTTACGGGCCGGTGCGGGTCAAGGTGGCCCTCACCCCCTCCGGGGCGGAAAAGATCAAGCCGGAATACCGGGATCTTGCCCGCCTCTCCGGGAGGACCGGAATCCCCTTAAGGAGACTCTCCGAGGAGGTGAAAGCGGCCTTAAAGGGGATTAAAATTGAAACTAACCCGGCAAAGGAGCCTCAAGATGAGTAAGGTCGCGGCTTTTGGTCTTTATCCTCATTACACCTACGAGGATTATCGGCACTGGGAGGGGCGCTGGGAACTCATCCGGGGCGTGCCTTACGCCATGACTCCCCTTCCTCGCCCCAGACACCAGCGTCTGAGCCACCGCATCGCCTATCTTCTTGAGGAGGCCCTGGAGGAAGCCGGCTGCCCGGAATGCGTGGCCCTTCTTCCGGTGGACTGGAAGATTTCCGAGGACACCGTGATCCAGCCCGACAACCTGGTTTACTGCGGAGACCTCCCGGAGGAGGATTTTATCACCGAGCCTCCGGTGGTGATCTTCGAGGTCCTCTCCCCCACCACCGCCCGGAAGGACCGCATCCTCAAGTTCGCCCTCTACGAGGAGGCCGGGGTGAAGTACTATGTTCTGGTGGACCCCGACCGGAACGAGGCCGAGGTCTTTCGTCTGAGGGAAGGGCGTTATCTCCGGGAGGGAGTCTTCACCGAGGGCTTTTACACCTTTGACCTCGGCCCCTGCCGCCTTAACTTTGATTTCGGAAGGCTTTTCCGGCTCTGAGGGTTTATGTTTTACGGCCCAAGGCCCCGCGAGGAACGCTTCGTACTTGCCACGGATTTAAAGCCCACCGGGGACCAGCCCCGGGCCATCGAGGCCCTCACCGAGGGGGTCCTTTCCGGGGTCAAACACCAGGTCCTCCTCGGGGTCACCGGCTCGGGGAAGACCTTCACCATGGCCAATGTCATCGCCCGGGTGAATCGCCCCACCCTCATCATCGCCCCGAACAAGACCCTTGCCGCCCAGCTCTATAACGAATTCCGCCGCTTTTTCCCGGATAACGCCGTGGAATACTTCGTCTCCTATTACGACTACTATCAGCCTGAAGCCTACATTCCGGCCACCGACACCTACATCGAAAAAGACGCCTCCATAAACGACCTTATTGACCGCCTGCGGCACGCGGCCACCTCCGCGGTGCTCTCCCGTCGGGATGTAATCGTGGTGGCGAGCGTCTCCTGCATTTACGGCCTGGGCTCCCCGGAGGACTACGCCCGTATGCACCTCTATCTCCGGGTGGGGGACACCCTTCCCCGGGATCGGCTCATAAGGCGCCTCGTTACCATGCACTACGAGCGAAACGACTACGACTTCCGCCGGGGAACCTTCCGCGTCCGCGGGGATGTGGTGGAGATCTTTCCGGCAAGCGAGGAAAAACGCGCTTTGCGTGTCGAGCTTTTCGGGGACGAAATCGAGGCCCTCAAGGTCATCGACCCCTTCCGGGGAAAGGTCCTGGGAAGGCTCAGGGAGACGGTGGTCTTTCCGGCCACCCACTATGTGACCGAGGAGGACCGCCTGCGCCGGGCCATAGAGGAGATCAAGAAGGAGCTTGAGGAGCGTGTGCGCTACTTTGAGGAGCGTGGCCAGCATCTTTATGCCGAGCGACTCAAGAAACGCACCCTTTATGATCTGGAGATGCTTGAGGAGGTGGGCTACTGCCACGGAATAGAGAACTACAGCCGCCATCTCGACGGCCGCCGCCCCGGGGAGCCCCCTTACACCCTGCTTGACTACTTTCCGGACGACTTCCTGATCTTCATCGACGAAAGCCACATCACCATTCCTCAGCTGGCCGGGATGTATCGGGGGGATCGCTCCCGTAAGGAGACCCTGGTGGAATACGGTTTCAGGCTCCCCTCGGCCCTTGACAACCGGCCGCTCACCTTCGAGGAGTTCGAGGCCCGGGTGAACCAGGTAATCTACGTCTCGGCTACCCCCGGTCCCTACGAGCTTGAGAAGGCCGAAGGCCGCGTAGTGGAACAGATCATCCGGCCCACCGGGCTTCTCGATCCGAAGGTGGAGGTGCGCCCCGCGCAGAACCAGGTGGACGACTTGCTCGCCGAGATCCGGAAACGCGTGGCTCGGGGGGAGCGGGTCCTGGTCTGCACCCTCACCAAACGCATGGCCGAGGAGTTAACCGAGTATTACGCAGATCTCGGAATTAAAGTGAAGTATCTTCATTCCGACATAAAGACCCTTGAGCGGGCCAGGATCATAAGGGACCTTCGCAAGGGGGTCTTTGATGTGCTGGTGGGGATCAATCTTTTGCGCGAGGGGCTTGATATTCCGGAGGTTTCGCTTGTGGCCATTCTCGATGCCGATAAGGAAGGGTTTTTGCGCTCTGAGCGTTCGCTAATTCAGATGATGGGTCGTGCGGCCCGGAACGCAAACGGTACGGTCATCCTTTATGCGGACGAAATCACCCCCTCCATGAAGAAGGCCATTGAGGAGACCGAGCGCCGGCGGCGCATCCAGGAGGAATACAACCGTCGGCACGGCATCACGCCCAGGACCGTGAGCAAAGAGGTGGAGGACACGCTCGCCCGCATAGCCGAGGCCGACTATGTGGACCTTCCCAAACTCCTCGAGGTGGAGGACGAGGAGAGGTTTTCGAGCCTTGAGGAGCTCAAACGGGAGATCAAACGGGTGGAAAAGGAGATGAAAAAGGCCGCCAGGAATCTTGAATTCGAGCGGGCCGCGGCCCTTCGCGACCGCCTCTTTGCCCTGCGTCAACTTGCTCTCGAGTGGAATTAGGCTTTATATGAGACCTCTGAAAAAGTTCACCCTCCCCCTGTGGGGGAGAGTTTGGGAGGAGGAAATTTAAAGGTTTTCTTTCCCTTCCCTATCCCCTCCCAGAGGGAGGGGAATGTTATTTAGAGGTCTCTTATATTGTTAAAAACTTTAGATAAAATTTTTCATGTTGACAAAATAAAACTTTGAACATTTAATGAAATTTAAGCCAAGATATCTGAAGGAGGTGGATTGTGAGAAAAAGTAAACAATTTTTAAAATTCTTGCTTTTCCTTTTTCTTTCTGTTGTATTAATAGGCTTCGCAGGAGCACCTTCGAAGTCGTGGGCCGGGGATAAGAAGAAAGAAGATAAGAAGGTAAAGAAAAAAGAGGACAAGAAGAAAAAGGACAAGAAAAAGGATCAGCAAGCAGGGGGCGGAGGTAGTACGGCTGCCGGGGACTATGTTGTGATCGCATACAATGATCTTGGAATGCACTGTATGAACCAGGACCATTCGGTGCTCTCGATCCTTCCGCCCTACAACACGCTTGTGGCGCAGGTGATCAGGCGTGGGGATGAACCGAAGATTGTGACGCAAGGGATTGTGGTCGAGTATAGGATGCTGGAAAACACGACGTGTCAGGGGACGAATTTTTGGGATTATGTGAAGCAGCTTTTTGGGGTGGATGTGCCGTTTTGTACGGGGCTAACGGGAAGAACGCTTTCGGGGACGATGGAGCTTCAGGGGGATCGTTTTGTGGCTGAGGGGTTACCGGTGACTCCTTTTAACGACGATGGAAGCTTTAACCCCTATCCTCTGGCCGAGATAGTGGTGAGGGATGCGGCCACGGGGCAGGTATTGGCCACTACCCAAACCGTGGTTCCTATTTCTTATGAGATGCACTGCGACAAGTGCCATGGTGGGAGTGGTGGCGTGAACACTATGGAGAATATACTTGCGAAGCATGATGAGGAGGAGGGAACGAATCTTCAGAACCAAACGCCGGTGTTATGTCAGAATTGTCATGCGGATCCGGCGCTTGGGGCAAGTGGAAAGCCTGGGGTGCCTTATTTTTCGCTTGCCATGCACGGGAAGCATGCGAAGGTGAATCCACAGCCTTCCTGTTATGACTGTCATCCGGGGCCTGTGACACAGTGCTTGAGGACCAACCTTGAGGGGATGCAGAAGTGTGAGAAGTGTCACGGGACGCTTGCTCAGGTGGCATACAGCATCAAGAACGGGCGGACACCTTGGGTGGAGGAGCCGAAGTGTGCGGACTGTCACAAAGGGAAGGAGATAGACACCGGGGCGGTGCTTTATCGGAATGCGAAGGGGCACCATGGGGTATATTGTGAGACCTGCCATTATGAGCCGCATGCCTGGTGGCCTTCCAAGCTTGACCGGGACAATCAGCAACCTATTAACCTTCAGGGTGCGGCCGGACCTTTGGGCAAAGAGACTTGCCTAGTTTGCCACACTTCAGTACCGGGAGGCGAAGGTCCTCACGGACTTAAAGGCCGCTAATCTCTGCTTCCTTTGATCCGAAAGGGGGGCCTTTGCCCCCCTTTTTTATTGACCCTTTTTAACCCTCCTGATAGCCTTTTAGGGGATGAGGGGTGCTATCCTGGCCATTGGAGATGAGCTTGTTTCCGGAAAGGTGGCTAATACTACCAGTTTCTGGGCCGCGGCGAGGCTCTTTGAGGCGGGCTATGAGGTTTTTGAGCTTCTTACCGTCCCAGACCGAAAGGAAAACATAGCCTTTCACCTTTTAAGACTTCTTAAAGAAACGGACTTTATTATCGTAAGCGGGGGACTCGGTCCTACGGAGGACGATCTTACGAACGAGGCCGTAGCCGAGGCCTTGGGACTCAAACTCATTTCCCGCCCGGAGATCCTCTCCCGCATCCGGGAAAACGAGCGGGCCCAGGGGCTTCCGGTAAACACCCTGCGCGACAAAATGGCTCTCCTTCCGGGGGGTGCCAAACCCCTCTCCGAGGATCTCTCCGTGGCCGGTTATCTTCTTCTATATCAGGGAAAACCCCTCTTTTTCCTCCCCGGGGTGCCCTCCCAGTTTAGGAAACTTTTTAGTGAAAAAGTGCTTCCTTATCTTAAGAGTCGTCTCCCTTCCGGGTTGGTGACCGTTTCTCTCACCCTGCGCTTTTTTGACCTGCGGGAGGCCGAGATCAATCGGGCCGTAAGGGAGATCGGGATCTCCGGGGTGGAACTGGGGTTCTATCCGGTCTTTCCGGAGGTACACCTTACGGTGACTGCAAGGGCAAAGACCGAGGCCGAGGCGCGCGGGCGGGTACTCTCGCTGGCGGAAAGACTGCGGGCCTGCTTTCCCGAGCACCTTTTCGGGGAGGACGAGGAGGAACTTCCCCTGGTCCTGGGGCGGATGCTTCGTGCGCGCGGGGCGACCCTTTCGGTGGCCGAATCCTGCACCGGGGGCCTCATGGCCTCTCTCATCACCCGTATCCCCGGCTCCTCAGACTATTTCCTCGGCGGGGCGGTGACCTACGCCAACCGGGCCAAGGTGGAGGTGCTGGGGGTTCCGGAAAGGTTCATCCGGCTCTTCGGGGCCGTAAGCCGGGAGGTGGCCTGCGCCATGGCCGAGGGGGCAAGGAAACGCTTCGGGGCGAATTTTGCCCTTTCGGTAACCGGGATCGCCGGCCCCGCCGGAGGGAGCCCGGAAAAACCCGTGGGCACGGTCTGGATAGGGCTTTCCACCCCGGGGGAGACCGTGGCCCGGAAATTCCACTTTCCCGGAACCCGACACGAGATCCAAACCCTTTCCGCCTATACCGCCCTTGACTGGCTGCGTCGCTATCTTCTCACCGGAAACCTCTACCCGACCTATCGTTTCGCGAAAACCCCATGAAAGCCGGAACCCTTAAAGAGCTCGAAACTCTGGAGATCAAGGCCGAGTGGTTCCGAAAACTCTCCCCGGAGGAAAGACTTGAGGCCTTCGACGAATTTATGGAATTCATTTTGAGTCTTAATCCCGAACTTTTTAAAAGCAAGGTGCAGAATGCTCAATCGTTATCGCGAGATATTCGCATCCTTAGAAAGGAATCAGGTTAAGTACCTCATCATAGGAGGGATTGCCGCGGTGTATCACGGTGTCCCGCGGGCGACATTTGATCTGGATATTCTGATAGAGGCCACACCGGAAAACGCTTCGTGCCTTCTTAAGGCCCTTGAGGAGGCGCAAATGGGAACCGCGGCCCTCATTTCTCCAGAGGAGCTTTTAAGGCACGAGATCGTGGTGTTTGAAGATCTTATCCGGTCCAAGAGGGCCTCCGGGCGGCCGCGGGATCTCGCGGATGTGAGGATCCTGGAGGAGGCCTGATGCGCTGTTTTCTGGCCGTGGCCTTACCGAAAGAGATCAAGGAGATCCTTCACGGGCTTCAGGAGGAGCTGCGCTCCGCAGGAGCGGGGGTGCGCTGGGTGCGGCCGGAAGGGTTTCACCTCACGCTTAAGTTCTTCGGGGAGATCCCGGAGGAGAAACTTCCGATCCTGGTGCGGGCCGCGGAGAAGGTCGCAAGGGGCCTTAAGCCCTTTGAGCTTGCTCTCTCGGGGATAGGTTTTTTTCCGGAAAGGGGTGCGCCGCGGGTGGTCTGGGTGGGCCTTTCCGGGGAACTCGAACCTCTGCTTGAACTTCACCGCAAACTGGAGAAGGCCTTTAAAAAGATCGGTTTTCCTCCGGAAAAGAGACCCTTTCATCCTCATCTTACGCTGGGCCGGGTGAAGGAACCCCGCCGTACGGAAACTCTTCGGCACCGGGCCGCGGAACTCTCCGTCCCCCGGAAGACCTTTCGCGTGGAGGGCCTCACCTTTTACCGGAGCGAGCTTCACCCCGACGGAGCCGTTTACACGGCCCTTAAGACGGTTGAGCTCGTCTCCGGGAGGGAATAAAATCAAAGTCATGTTTGAAACCATCAAACTCCTCATTGAGGAAGTTCAGGATCCTCTCTATCGGAAGATCTTTGAGGCCCTCCTCGGGGAGCTTGAAGCCACCCGGAGATGGGAGGAGCGTTTTGATAGACTGGAAGCCCTTCTTGACGAGCTCATCAAAGCCCAGCGGAACTTCCAGCTCGCCCTGGAAGGAGTGCAGAAGGAAATGGAGGCCCTAAAGGAGGCTCAGAAAGAAACCCAGAAGGAAATAGAGGCCCTTAAGGAGGCGGTGAGAGAGACCCAGCGGGAAATAGAGGCCCTAAAGGAGACCCAGAAAGAAACCCAGAGGGAGATAGAGGCCCTCAAGGAGGCGATGAGAGAGACCAATCAGAGTATAGATGGTCTACGGGAAGAGTTCAGGAAGGAAAAGGAGGATATCTGGAAAATTCTTACCAAGCTCACCGAAAATCTCGAAAAACTCAACAAGGATCATCGGGTCACCCGGGAGCAGCTCGGGGGCCTGGCGCATGCGGTGGGCTATCTCCTTGAGGATTGGGCCTTTGTGGGGTTGCCCCGGCTCCTGGCGGAGGAAGGTTTCGAAGTGGAAGAGCCCTTTCGCAGGGAATACCTGCAGGTGGGACATGAACGCTGGATAGAGGTAAACATTTACGGTGTGATTCGCCGGAACGGGGAAAGGTTCCATGTGATCGGAGAGGCCAAAACCCAGCTTAAAAAAAGGGATGTGGACCAGTTCCTGCGGCACCTCAAAGAGGTGGAGCGGTGGCTTCCCGGACGCAGGCTATTTCCCCTTCTGGTTACCTATCAGACCTCTCCGCAGGTGCGGGAATATGTCCGCAAGAAGGGCCTGCGCCTTTACTTCTCCTATCAATTCCCTCTGGTAAGCGGTCCTTTCTGAATGAGAAGCTTTCTCTTTTTGGTTCTCCTGCTTTTATTTTCTCTCCCCCTCCGGGCCCAGGATTACGGCGACGCCCTGGTCATCGGGACCATCGGGGATGCGAGCACTCTGATCCCGATGCTGGCCACGGATGCCGCAAGCCACGAGGTAGCCGGGCTCATCTTTAACGGTCTCGTCAAATACGATCCTTACCTTAACATCGTGGGCGATCTTGCGGAACGTTACGAGGTCTCTCCTGACGGAAAGACTATCACTTTCTATCTTCGGAAGGGGGTCAAGTGGCACGACGGGGTGGAGTTTACCGCCGAGGATGTAATGTTCGGTTTCAAACTCATCACCGACCCGAAGACCCCCACGGCCTATGCCGGGGATTTCTTAGAGGTGGACCGGGCCGAGGTCCTTGATCGCTACACTTTCCGGGTGCACTACCGGAAACCCTTTGCCCCAGCCCTTTCCTCCTGGGGGAACCTGGTGGTCCTTCCCAAGCATCTTCTTTACGGAAAGGACATCACCCGCACCGACTTCGGACGACATCCGGTGGGAACCGGCCCCTTTCGGTTCAGGGAATGGCGGAGCCAGGAGAAGATCGTGCTTTCCGCCAACCCGGACTACTTCGCCGGTCGCCCCTACCTCAACTGGATCATCTTCCGGGTCATCCCGGACCCGGCCACCATGTTCATGGAACTTAAGGCCGGGGGTATCGACTGGATGGACCTAACCCCCCTTCAGTACGCCCGCGAGACCGACACCCCGACCTTTCGCGAAAACTTCCGCAAGTACAAGTATCTCGCCTTCTCCTACACCTATCTGGGGTTCAATCTGCGCCATCCCTTCTTTCGCGACCGGCTGGTGCGCCAGGCCATCGCCTACGCCATAGATAAGCGCGAGATCGTGGACGGGGTCCTTTTCGGCCTGGGGGTCCCGGCCACCGGCCCCTACAAGCCCGACACCTACTGGTATAATCCCAATGTAAGGCGCTATCCCTACGATCCGGAGAAGGCCCGGGAGCTTCTGGCGCGTGCCGGCTGGCACGATACCGACGGCGACGGAGTGCTGGATAAAGGCGGCCGGCCCTTTGAGTTCACCATCCTTACCAACCAGGGGAATCTCTCCCGGCTCCTTGCCGCCCAGATCATCCAGCGGCGGCTTTCCCAGGTGGGCATCCGGGTGCATATTCGCACCGTGGAATGGACGGCCTTCATCCACGAGTTCATTGATAAACGCCGGTTTGAGGCCGTGATCCTGGGCTGGACCACGGGCCCGGAGCCCGATCTTTACGACATCTGGCACTCAAGCAAGATCAAACCCCCGGGTCTGAACTTCGTGGGATACGCCAATCCGGAGGTGGACCGGCTGCTTGAGGAGGGCCGCCGAACTTTTGACCGGAAAAAACGCAAGAGGATCTACGACCGCTTCCAGGAGATCCTGGCCGAGGATCAGCCCTATGTCTTCCTCTACGTGCCCATGGCCCTTCCCTGCATCCACAAACGTTTCCGGGGCATAAAACCCGCCCCCATCGGCATTTCCTACAATATTGAGCGCTGGTGGGTCCCCAAGAGTGAACAGAAGTATCTGATTCCCTAATTGAGGATCCAGAATCGGGGGCCGGTGAGAGAAAGCGCCAGGCCCATAAGGACGTAAAGCCCTCCGAGAAGATCCCGGGAGAGGGGGGACCGGCGCAGGAGGATCCCGAGAAGTATCATGGAGCCCATGATGAGCCAGCTCCTCGGAGGCTGGAAAGCGAAAAGACAGGCCTTCTCCGGAAGGTTCCGAATGTGAGAGAGGGTGCGCCGGGCCACGCGCAGGAGAATCTTTGAAGAAAAAAGGACGGCCAATGGCAGGAGGGCCAGGGCCAGTAAAGCTTCCTGCGCTGAGAGCCAGGGGCGCCACCAGAGAAGCCCTCGTACCGTGAGCCCCAGACCCACCGCCAGCCACAGCCCTCCGGCTACCCGTGGCAGGTACCGCTTAGGTACTCGCATGGTTCCCAAACTCCTCCTTCAGGCGGCACACCAGACAGGGACTTGAGACCGCCGGTTCTCCACAGGTCTCGCAGGTGATGAGCTCACGCTCCAAGAATTCTTCTTTTTTTTCCGCGAAAAGGGGCCGGGCTTTCCGCAAATAATCCAGGTAAAAGCGGAGCTTGGTCCCCGGGGCCTTCTCCTCGAGCTCGTCCATCATCTCGGCGTAGAAGGGGCGGGTGGCGTCTTCCGAGAGGGGACAGCTTTCTGAGAGGTAGGGGAGTTTCCTGATTTCGGCGTAGGTTCTTATTTCTCGCGCCGTGAACCGGCAGAGGGGTTTGACCTTGCGCACAAAGCCGTGTTCTTCGGGTAACACGGGGTACTTCTTGGCCAGGTATTTGAGGTTCCAGTTGAGGAGATTGCCCAGAAGGGAGGAAGCCTCGTCGTCCAGGTTGTGCCCGGTGGCGATGACCGTATACCCCAGACGCTTGGCCAGGAGGTTCAGGTAGTATCTCTTAACCGTCCCGCACATGGAGCAATACTTGCGAGTCTTCTTTTTGAGATCCGGGATGGTGAAACCCAGCTCGGTTTTCATGTCCACGATGTGAAGCGGCCGACCAAGCCTTTCGGCCATGGCCTCTACCGCCCGCCGGGAAAGAAGGGAAAAGGAATCTTCCTCGATGCCCAGGCAAATGAAAAGCCCATCGGCCTCGTAGCCTAGGGAAGTTAAGGCCTGCCAGAGGGTGAGGCTGTCCTTCCCCCCGGAGACCGCCACCAGGATCTTTTCTTTCCGGGAAAACATGCGGAAAGCTTTGATGGTGCGCTCAAGGTAGCGCTCGAACCAGGCCACAAAATGCTCCCGGCACAGAGGGAGCCTATGGGCCGGCAGATAGATCTCGGCCCGGGTGCGTTGGCCTTGGTTTCGGCAGAGACGACAACGAGCCATCTTGAGCTAAAGGTCCTCTAAAGTTTTTTCCAGCCGCTCCTCCCAGTCTTTAAACAGAAAATAGGCCCTTTTCAAGTTCGGAGACTCCGGAGGACTTTCGGGTAGAGCCCCTTGAAAAGGGATCACGAGTTCCTTCAGGGGTACCGAGGCCGGACTTCTGGCCGGAAGAATCCCTTCCTCGGTCACAACGACCAGTCCCCGGGCTTCGAGCTCTTCTATGACGGTTTCCACCTCTCCCGGAGCTACGCGGAGGTTTCGGGAGAGGGCCGTCAGGCTGAGAGGTCCGGTGCCCTTATCGTAAGCCCCGGTAAGCTCCAGCATCACGGCCACCGCCAAGACCGGGAGCGGCAGACGATACCCATTCCCCAGCCACTCTTTTTCCTCATAAACGCTGGCGGCCTCGGCTCCGAAGAGGGTGACGGTCCAGGAGAGGAAGAGCCAGAGGAGGAAAAGGGGCAGGGCCGAAAGCGAGCCGTAGAGTTTGGAGTAAGCCACGGCCTTGGAAGTGTAGAAAGTATAAAGGTAGGCGGTGAGCAACCAGAGGAGACCGGCCACCCCTCCTCCGAAAAGAGCCGCCCGAATCTTGATCCTGCGATTCGGTAGATAGAAGTAAAGTCCGGCGAAAAAGAGGATGACGGTGAGCACGTAAAGAATCTTGAGGAGCATAGTGGCCAGGAATTTTTTAGCAAAATGCGAAAGGTAGAAGGCTCCGGCCGGGGGAAGGAGCATAAGAACCGGGCCCAGGGTGAGGATCATCCAGTAGGCGGTGATCTTCTGGAGAAGATTCCGTCCTTTTCTTACTCGGAAGATGCGGTTCAGGACGTTTTCGGTCTGCATGATAAGCCCCAGGATCATGATAAGGAAAATGAGCATGCTGGCCTTTCCCAGGGGGGCCTGTTGGGCTTTCTGGAGAAGGTTGAAGAGGGTCTCCTGCACGGTTTCGATGGCGGCGGGATTGAGGAAGCGGGTCAGAAGTTCTTCGCTGCGCGAGAGGATGTCTTCGGCCTGGATGAAAAACCTGGCGATGGCAAAGACCAGGGCCAAGAGGGGCACCAGCGAGAAAAGTGTGGTATAGGTCAGGGCCTGGGCTTCGGTGAGACAACGGTCTCCCGAAAACCTGCGCCAGACGGTCTTCCAGAAGGTTAAGCCTAACATATCGAACTATCATAAAATTTGAGGCTTCTCTTGACAACCATACGGTTAGTGGATATAGGTTTGCGGGAGGTTCGGGACGTAGCGCAGCCTGGCAGCGCACCCGCTTGGGGTGTGGGGGGTCGGCGGTTCAAATCCGCCCGTCCCGACCATTTTTATTTGGAATTTCAAAAAACCAGGCCCTGGCCTGGGG
>WFPH01000008.1 GCA_015487645.1 Thermosulfurimonas sp.
GCCAAGTCCGCACCCAGGCTCCCCGAGACCCGCCAGCCAACTATCCTCCTGGAAAACGCATCTATTACAAAAGCCACATATACAAACCCACTGCCACAGGGAACATACGTCAAATCCGCCACCCATAACTGATTCGGCCTCTTAGCCGAAAAATCCCGCTTCACAAGATCGGCCGGCCTCTCGCCTTCTTCCCCCTTCGTAGTCTTGACCTTCCGCTCCCGGTGGTACCTAAATTTTTGTGTCCGGGTATAGAGATAAGAGAGGCCTCTCCTAGTGGAGAGGCCCCTGTAAGAAAGAGAAAATTTAGAAACAGGAGGTACACCTATGAAGCAAGATAACCTCTTTACCGAAAAATTTCTAGAGGGTCTTGAGAAATGGACCGAGTCCGGCCCTCAGGAATTCTTCTCCTGGCTCTTCAAAAACCTCGGCCTGGCTCACCGCACCGTCTACCTCAAACATCATCCCGAAGATAAAGGAAACGGCTTCTACAAGAGAAATCTCCAGATAGGTGCCCTTCCCATTCCTCTAGAAGTTGCCCGCACCCGCTATACCAAATTCCGCCCCTTCTTCCTCCCTCCAGGCCATACCAGCTACCTCCCCGAAGATTATCTCCAGCTGGCTTTCTCCTTCCTCCTTGGAGCCCGTTCCATCGAAAGCGCCTCCCGAGCCCTCCAAAATCTGAATCTCCCTTTAAACCAGGACTACCTCAACGAAGTAATTGAGGAGTTCGTAACCTATCTTGAAACCATTAATTCCTCGCCTCTGCCTTCGGATCTGGCCGCGGTTTTCCTGGACGGAAAATCCATCCGCCAGAAAGTCAAAGAAGGCAATGAGGTCCGGGAATACACCACCTACGTGGCTCTGGGACTTACCCTCGATGGCCGAAAGCTGATCCTGGGCCTTTATACCTTCGAAGGCCAGGAAAGCAAAGAGAACTGGAAAAGGGTGCTTGAGAAGCTTATCCAGAGAGGCTTAAGAAGAGTCCTTATCGTGATCCATGATGATTTTCCTGGCCTTTCCTCCCTTACTCAGGCCTTCTTCCCCGGGGCAGATATTCAGCTCTGCACCGTACATCTTCTGCGCAACGCCAGAAGACACCTCAGCCGAGAGCACTATCGAACTTTCAGAGATTATTTCCAGAGCATCAAAAACAGCCTCACCTATGAGGAAGGCTTGAGGCTTTTTGAATCGTTGCTTGAAAAGCTGCCTCAGGGGATGGATTTCGTAAGAAGAATGGTCAGGCGAAAGGAACATTATCTGGCTTTTCTGAAGTATCCCCGGGAGCTCAGACCCTTATTTTCCTCGACGAATCTGGTTGAAGGTTTCAATCGGAAGATTGAGGAAGCAGAGAGGGCCTGTGGAGGATATTTTCATTCCGAAAGGGATCGTAATTTTCGGTATGGGTTATTGGCCAAAGAGCTTTTAGAGGGTCGGTGGAGGCGTCCCAACTGGAAGTATCGGGAAGTGGCTCATATCCTGAGGTACCTTTTTGAGGAGAGGTTTTCAAAAGATGACCATTAAGTCCAGACACAGAAAACTTGACAAGCGCCAGAAGGGATCCGTGCTCAAACGACAGAAGGCGGGGAGAAGCCACCCTCTACAATACTTCCTATTCATCTACCGTTTATTCCTGTCCTCCGGGCTGGAACCTTGACTCCGCCCTGGGGCTCTGTTACCAGTCCCCGACCTGCCCCGGAGGAGGAACTTTCGATCCTGTCCGTGATGTCTGCTATGTTCCCTTCATCCATCAATGTCCCACCGGCTACACCTATAATCCCACCCTCGACCGTTGCGTGAGAACTCCGGACTGCTCACCCGGGGCGCTGGACGGCTACCGTGATGTGTGCTTCACCTCCTTCACTCCGGACTGCCCGTCCGGTTACACCTACGATGCCTCCCGTGATATCTGCTACGCCTCGCCCCGGTGCCTGAACGGCGGAACTTTCCAGTCTTCCTCCGGTATTTGCCTTGCAAATGCCGTGATCGACTGCCCCGAGAATACTTCTTATTCCGTATACTCCAATCTCTGTGAGGCCATACCGGTCTGCGAATGGGGAACCTATCGATCCGATCTTAATCTCTGCGAACTGATCGCCGACTGCTACGGACAGTGGGAC
>WFPH01000009.1 GCA_015487645.1 Thermosulfurimonas sp.
CAAGGAGGTGACCCATGAAGAAAGTGGAAGCCATCATCAAGCCTTTTAAACTGGAGGAGGTCAAGGAGGCCCTTACCGAAGTAGGTGTTCAGGGTATGACCGTTAGCGAAGTCAAAGGTTTCGGTCGGCAAAAGGGGCACCAGGAGATCTACCGGGGAGCGGAATATGTGGTGGATTTCCTGCCGAAGATAAAGATCGAAATTGTTATCTCAGACGAAATGGTGGATCGGGTGGTGGAGGCCATCATAAAGAGCGCCCGCACCGGTAAGATAGGCGACGGCAAGATCTTCATTTACTCCGTGGAAGAGGCCATTCGTATCCGTACTGGCGAAAAGGGCGAGGAGGCCATCTAAAGGGGTGCTGGCCGGAGTTCATTCTGAAGAAACTGCCGTAGAGCGCGAGCGCTGTTTCTACTTTGACAAATTTGTCAAAGGGCTGTGGGAACCCCTTTTTCGCGAAAGAGAGGATCTGCGCGGGAGATTGGCTTTGATAGCCCTGGGAGGTTATGGTGAAGGGTATCTCTGTGCGGGATCCGATGTAGATCTTCTCTTTCTGCACGCGGGGCTCCCGGAAAAAGATCTCTCCGAGTTCGTAGAACGCCTGATCTACCCCCTGTGGGACTATCGCTTCGAGGTCACCTACCGGATCTTCACCCCGGAGGAAGCCCTGCGCTTCGCCTTAGACGACCCCACCTTCCTCACGGCCCTCTTTTCCGCCAGGTTGGTTTACGGCTCGGAAACCCTTTTTGAGGAGCTTACCCGAGGTTTTCGAAACCTGGTCGCGGGGCGGGCCAAAGAGATCTACTTAAGACTTAAGAAGTTTCGGGAGGCCCGTCTGGCTCGTCTGGGGGAAGAGGTCTACTTCTTGGAACCCCATCTCAAGGATGGCCCCGGGGCCTTAAGGGACTTCCAGTTCCTCATCTGGGCGGGAAAAATCGTCTTCGGCCTGGAAGAACTTTCGGATTTCGTACGGATAGGTTTCCTGACCCCAGAGGAAGAAACCCGTCTTTCGGAAGCGGTAACCTTCATCCGTAGGGTCCGGGAAACCCTCCATCATTTCTGCCAGAGGAAAGAGGACCGGCTCTTCATGGAATATCAACCGGAAATCGCCCGCCGCCTGGGGTATACGGGGGATCGATCCGGAACGGAAAGTTTTATCTCCGAGCTTTTCCGCGCCTTTGAGGTCATCAAGGAGACCGTGGAAGACCTTATAGACGCCATCGAGGACCTCTTCTTTCCGGAAGGTTCGGCCAAAATCCGCTTTGAGGCTCCCATCCCCAGCGGAGCCTTCCTCAGGCGGATTTTCGAGACTCAGGCGCGGGAAGGACGGCCCTTCGATCGCCATCTTAAAAAGTATCTCCGCGGACGGGCCTTTCGGACGGACGAGCTGGAAGAACTCCGCAGGATTTTACCCTCACTCCTCACCGAACCCTTTAGCCTGATTATGCTCCGGAACCTCAGAGCCACCGGCATTCTCTATCATCTTCTTCCAGAATTCCGAAAGATTCACGGAAAAGTCCAGTACGACCTCTATCACCTCTACGCCCTGGATGAGCACCTTTTTCTCACCGTAGAGGCCCTGCACCACTTACGAAAAGAAAGGCCCGAACTCTGGGCAGAGCTACCCGAACCACCTAAAGAGCTCTACTTTGCGGCTCTGCTCCATGATATCGCCAAGGGCGAACCTGACCACGCCGCAGCCGGGGCTGAAAGAGTCAGGGAAATCGCCAAGCGCTTCGGTTTCGATGAAAAAGAGATCGAAGAGATCGTCTTTCTGGTAAGACAGCATCTTCTCCTCATTGATACCGCTCTGCGGAGAGATCTGGCTGAGGAAAGGGTGTCGGAAGAGGTCGCTTTGAAGGTCAAGACGCTCGAGCGGCTTTCGTCCCTTTATCTCCTGACTCTGGCTGACGCCCGGGCCACCGGTCCCCGAGCCCTGACCTCCTGGAAGGCCGAACTTTTAGAAGAGCTTTACCGAAAGGTCCGAAAACTCCTTGAAACCCGCCAGGAGGCCTCTGATCTGGCGGCCAAAAGGGAAAGACTCCTTCAGGAAACTCCGCGAGCCATCGCCGAGAGCATTCCTCTTCCTCAGCTCGAGATCTACGAAATCCCGGTTCTCAAGCGTCTTTGTGAGGCCGTGGAACGTTTTCTCGCAGAAGAGCCGGATTTTCTGGCGGAAAACATCTCCCTCCGGGAAGGGCAAAGTCTCTTTGTGATCTGTCAGGATCGGCCCGGCCTTCTTGCGGACCTCTGCGGTAGCCTACTGGCCACCGGATTTCGCATCCGGCGAGCCAGGGCCTTTACCTGGCCTCAAGGCCTAGCGGTGGACGAGTTTCTGCTGGAACCCCTCCTACCCGAAGCCAACCTAGAGGATTGGCGCTCTCTTTTCAGGAAGGTCCTTGCCCGAGAGGTCGACCTCTCGGGTCTCATTTCTCGCAAATCTCAAACCATCCTTCGCCTGGGTCCTAAAGTTAAATGGCGCCCCCGAGCCGAGATCAAAATAGATCAGGAAACCTCCGACTTTTATACCCTGCTTGAGATATACACTACAGAGGAACCCTTCCTTCTTTATCAAATAGCCACTATAATCACGCAGAGCGGTTTTGTGATCGGCAAGGCCCTGGTTTCGGAAAAAGAAGATATGGCGGCTCAAATCCTTTATCTTCAGACCCGGGAGGGGGAGAAACTCTCGGCCGAAGAGGCCGAAGAGCTACGTCAAAAAATCCAAAAAAAACTAAAGGAGGTCGTATCATGACACCCAAAGAGGTTCTGGAGTTTGCCCGCAAAAACGGCGTGAAGATGGTAGATCTAAAGTTCCTGGATCTTCCGGGTATCTGGCAGCACTTCACCGTGCCCATCGAACAGTTTTCGGAAGAGTCTTTTGAGGAAGGTTTCGGTTTCGACGGGTCTTCCATTCGAGGCTGGCAGGAAATCCATGAGAGCGACATGATCGTGGTGCCCGATCCCAACACCGCCGTGCTCGATCCTTTCTTCGAGGTTCCCACGCTCTCTCTCATCTGTAACGTCATGGATCCCATCACTCGCGAGCCCTACTCCAGAGATCCTCGCTACGTGGCCCAGAAGGCCGAAGCTTATCTCAAGAGCACCGGTATTGGAGATACGGCCTACTTCGGTCCGGAGGCCGAATTCTTTATCTTCGATGACATTCGTTACGACTCGGCGGCCAACTATTCCTATTACTTTGTGGACTCCATCGAGGGTATCTGGAATTCTGGCCGTGAAGAATGCCCCAACCTGGGATACAAGCCCCGTCACAAGGAAGGATATTTTCCGGTTCCGCCCTCGGACAAGTTTCAGGACCTCCGGACGGAGATGACCCTTTACCTCCAGAAGGTGGGGATCGAAGTGGAGTGCCATCATCACGAGGTGGCCACCGCTGGCCAGGCCGAAATCGATATGCGGTTCGCCCCGTTGGTCAAGATGGGCGACCAGCTCATGTGGTTCAAATACATCCTGAAAAACGTGGCTTACAAACACGGCAAGACCGTGACCTTCATGCCCAAGCCCATCTTTGGAGATAACGGTTCCGGTATGCACACCCACATGAGCATCTGGAAGGGTGACACCAACGTCTTTGCCGGAGATCGCTATGCCGGGCTCTCCGAGATCGCCCTTTACGCCATCGGCGGCATCCTGAAACACTGCCGGGCGGTCTGCGCTTTCACCAATCCCACGACCAACTCTTACAAACGGCTCACCCCGGGCTTTGAGGCCCCGGTAAACCTCTGCTACTCCAGCCGGAACCGTTCCGCGGCCATCCGTATCCCCATGTACAGCCCCAGCCCCAAGGCCAAGCGAATCGAGTTCCGGACTCCGGATCCTTCCTGCAACGGATACCTGGCTTTTGCGGCCATGCTTATGGCAGCCCTTGACGGTATCGAGAACCGGATTGATCCGGGAGAACCCATGGACAAGGACCTTTACAGCCTGCCCCCCGAGGAGCTCAAGAACATCCCCACCACTCCGGCTACCCTGGAGGAGGCCCTCCAGGCCCTGGAGGAGGACCACGAGTTCCTGCTCAAGGGCGGGGTCTTCACCGAAGATCTCATCGAGACCTGGATCAAGTACAAGCGGGAGAACGAGGCCGATCAGGTCCGGCTTCGGCCGCACCCCTACGAGTTCTATCTCTACTTCGACATCTAAAAAGACAGGGGGGCTTTCGCCCCCCTTCCCTTCAGTGCATAAGGTAGGGCTTCAATTCTTCTAAACTGAAAGGCTTAAAAAGCACGGGAACCCCTGAACCGCAGGGCTCGGGCTCAGGGGTGGGGGTATAACCGGTGATACAGAGGACCTTGATGTGAGGATAGTGTTCCTTGATCCAGGCTACCAGCTCTGGTCCGCTTATTTCAGGAAGGATCACGTCTATGATAGCCAGTTCTATCTCGGCTCCCCTTTCACGCAGGATCTCTTGGGCCTTGCGGGCATGAGCGGCATAGATAACCTCGTGGCCCAGAAGGCTCAACAGCTCCCCTAGGGTCTCTCCTAAAAGGGTCTCATCGTCCACTAAGAGGATTTTCATGGGGTAGAGTCCTCCTTTCCGTTTACGGGTAAAAGAACCTTGAAGAGGGTGCCCTTGCCTGGACGAGAATAGATAGAAAGGCACCCATCATGGGCCCAGACGATGTTTCTCACCGCGGCCAACCCCAATCCCCTCCCGAGACCCTTGGTGGAGTAAAAGGGTTCCGTAATCCTGGCCAAGGCCTCCGGGGGAATGCCCGGTCCGCGGTCTTTTACTCTTATGGCCACCCAGCGACTGGCTGGCACCCCGCTACAGAGTCTCACCCGATACAGCCCCCGGGTTTTCCTGAGATGACGGTGATTCTCGGTGACCTCGAGCTGAATGCTCACCATCCCGGGGGTCTCTCCATAGGCTTCCGCCGCATTAACTACTAGGTTCACCAGAACATGTTCCAGAGCCATGGGATCCATCCGGACCGGAGGGAGGTCTTTCGGTACCCTGGTGACCAGCTTGATGTGCATGGGCAGGATGGTTCGAAGGAAGCGGAAGACCTCCGGCAAAAATTCGTTAAGCTTGAGGATCTTCTTGCCCAGGCATTCGCCCCGGGCGTAGAGGAGAAGTTGCTTCACGAGATGGGAAAGCTCCTGGGTAGCGGCCTCGGCCTTCTCAAGAAAAGGCTCAAGCCCGGCCCGTTCTTTTTTCATTTTGGTGAATTCGAGAGAGGCCCAGATAACGTTTAGAAGATTGTTGAATTTGTGAGCCAAATTACCCACCAGAATGTTGAGGGTCTTGGCCCTTTGAGCCTCAAGAACCCCGTTCTCAAAGAAAAAGGCCCCAGGACAAAGGTCGTTTTCTTTGCCCTTGGCTTCTAGCAACAACCCATAAAAACAGGCAATCTTTTCCAGAGCCTCTCTTTCATACCGGCCATAACATCTGGGAGCGTTGGCCACCACCAGAATTCCACGGGGTTCTTTACCTTTTAAAATAGGCCGAATGGCCACCCTTTTGATAGGCACGTGGCCCGGAGGAATACCCTTATAGTGAGGATCGCTTTCCAGGTGATTGCTTATATAAGTGGTGCCCTCCCGAAGGGCCTTTTCGAACACGCCTCCCAACCGCTGGAGGCGGGTGACACCTCCCAGTTGACAATTTTTGTAAAGGGGATCCGAAAAATCGGGAAAATACCAGCACTTTTTATCCTCATCCCACAGGCCTATGGCGGCAAACTCGCTTCCGGTGAACTCCTTAAGCGATCTCAGAATTTCACGATGAAGTTTCGAAAGCGGCCACGAGAAAGCTCGATTAAGCAAACTCGTTAAACGACTATCCAAACGCTCGCGCAAATAAGAGGAGCGTTTGTGGCCGGACAAATCCATTCCCCCCCTTATCGTGCTTGGAGAGCTAATAACAAAAAATGTTCTCCATGACAAGCCCCGAGTTTTTTGGTATGAAGAGAGCAAAATCCAAGAAGGAGGAGGCTTATGGAGCGTACGCTCTCTCTCATCAAACCCGACGGAGTCTCTAGAAATCTCATCGGGGAGGTCATTCGATTCTTTGAAAAGGCCGGGCTAAAAGTAGTAGCCATGAAGATGCTGCGACTCAGCAAGGAGGAGGCCAAAGAGTTTTACATCGTGCACAAGGACAAACCTTTTTACGATAGCCTCACGGATTATATGTCATCCGGGCCTATCGTAGCCTTAGTTCTGGAAGGAGAGAACGCCATTGCCCGTTGTCGTGAAATCATGGGGGCCACCAATCCGGCCGAGGCCGCCGAAGGTACCATTCGGAAGACTTTCGGTCTCGACAAAGAGAAAAACACCGTGCATGGCTCGGATAGTCCCGAGTCCGCGGCCCGGGAAATCGCTTTCTTTTTCAGCGAACTTGAGGTTCTGGCCGGAAGAAGATGACCGAGGAGGAATTCCTTAAGTATGTTTCGCGGTACCATTCAAAGGGCTCCCCGGTTGTAAGGACCGAGGAGGAAGATTGTGCGGTTTGGGAGGAAGATGGATTTCGGCTTTTTACCGCCGATGCTATGGTGGAGGGGGTTCATTTTCGCTGGGCCTACTTTTCGCCCTATGCCCTGGGATGGAAACTGGCGGCCGTCAACCTGAGTGATATCGCGGCTATGGGAGGGACCCCACAGGGGGCCCTCCTTATTCTGGGATGGCCGCGCGTACCGGAAAAGAGCCTGATAGAAGAATTCTACCGGGGGCTTACGGAAGGGCTCTCCCGTTTCGGGGCCGGCCTCCTGGGAGGAGACACGGTAAAAAGTCCGGTTTTTTGGGCCGGGCTCTTTCTTTTCGGAAGGGCCACCCGGCCGATCTTTCGCCAGGGGGCCCAACCGGGAGATCTGATTTATGTCTCCAGGCCCTTGGGGGCCTCTGCCGCGGCCCTGAGGTGGTTTGAAGAAGGAAAGGACCCCCCCGAGGCCCTAAAAAAAGCTCATCTTTTTCCTGAACCGGAAGTAGAACTCGGCCGCCGGCTGGCGGAGGCAGGCCTGGTCAGCGCTATGATAGATATTTCAGACGGTCTCCTTCTTGATCTCTCGCGTCTTTGCAGAGCCAGCGGGGTGGGGGCGGAACTGGAAAATATTCCCGTAGCGGAAGGGGCCACCGAAGAAGAGGCCCTTTCAGGCGGCGAGGATTACGCCCTGCTCTTCGCCGCGCCCCCCGGTAAAGAGAAGGATTTGTTCCGCGCGATCGGAGACCGCCCTCTTTACCCCCTGGGCCACCTCACCCAAAAGGCCGGCCTTATTTCCTTCCGGGGCCGCCCCATTTCCGCCCGGGGTTTCGATCACTTCAACTAAGGAAAAATTCCTCCCCCTCATAGGGGGAGGCCGGGAGGGGGTCTCAAAAAAGAGGCGGACTGTGCACGATAAAGAGTTTTAGAGGTTCCTCTCCGGTGTTGCGTACCCCATGCTCTTCCCCCGGAGGGATCAACAGGTAATCGCCGGAGCCGATCTTCCGCCACTCTCCATTGCAATAAGCTTCGCCCTCTCCAGAAAGGACATAGATGGAATCGGCCTGCGTCTCATGGGTATGGATGGGAATCTCCACCCCGGGCTCAATAGCCAGCATGGAAACACTCAATCGGGGATCACGTTTGTGATCGATAAGGAGGGCAAATCCCACCCCTTTGAATTTCGGATGCGGCCCGAAGGTAATCTCTTCCTGTTTGAAAAAGTAAGCCATCCCTCCCTCCTTATTCAAATTTTACCCGGTAAACTACCATGAAAGGAAAGTCGTCCAGCACTGGTTCAAAATAGTGGGGATCGTAGCGTCTCAGAATGTACATCTGATTGAAGTTACTTTCAAAGGAACGACGGTCTACAAGGAAAAAGGTTTCCCCATAGCGGGTTGAGATGGCCTCTAAAATCAGCCCCTTTTCGGAGAATTTTTGAGACCGTATTCCTTTTGGAGATCCGAAGACGATTTCGGATAAGAGAAAAGATTTGTGACCGAGGTATACCTTTCGGTGCTCAAGATCCACCCGAACCCCGCGCCGGCAGAAAAGAACCCCTCGGGCCTTTTCCCGACGGCAGGGATTCAGGTCCCAGATGAAGCCGAAGCGTCCTCTATGCGTCTCGAAGTCCCAGGTACCGAAATAACCGATCCAGCCGTACTTCGGCGGAAGATCCTGGGTAAAAACCCAGTAAACGGGATGTTCAGGGGGCCGGTAAAAACGGCCCTTTTTTACGGCCTCCGTAAGCTCCCGGGCAGAAAGACCATCTTTGAGCCGCTTTTTGATTCCGACCAGCCCCTCACGGGCCACAAAGGCCGTAATGTTGCGAGCCTCTTCAGGGGAGGAAGAGGTAAAAGAGAGAGCTACATAGTAGGTTTTCGGGCTTCCCTGAGAGCCACCATCAATAAAGACCGCCCGTCTGGAAAGATACTGGAAGGCGTAGCCGTAGTCCCACCAGCTCCAGATCCAGGCCCCCTCTGGAAGCACCTGAGAAAGCCTCTCCATATCCCGGGCCACGAAAGCATTCGCCTTGGGTACAGCCACATAAGCCTGACTGTTCTTCTGAACCGAAAAGACCAGTAATCCCAGAAGCACGGTTGCCAGGAGAATGAGCAATTCTTTGAGGGATCGGGAAAATTCGATCTGCAAAAGGCGTTCAAGGCTATCCATTCCTAGGTGCAACGCAAAACCGAGTCCCATCCCGATGAAAGGAGCCAGATACATGGCAAAACGGTTGCCGGAACGGAAAACCAGAAGCCCGATCAGGAAAAAGGGCCAGAGGAAGGCCAGAAATCTCCTTTCCCGCACCAGAAGAATAAAAGCGCCCAGAAGGCCCAGAATAAAAAGAATCTTGTTCTGGAGGGTCAGAATGGCCACCTGGCTCAGACCCTTGGTCTGCTGAAGCTCGGAGATGGACTGGAGGATGTTGGGATAATCCTTGAATATTCCCGTTTGGCCCGAGGATGTGATAGACACCACGTACCCCCAAATCTGCTTAAAGAGGGCCAGAGGGGACTTCCAGAGATACCAGAGATTGGACAGAAAGAGGATGGCCAGCGCTAGGCGATCTCTTTTCTCAAACCCCCTCTTTTCCCAGAAGATCACCGCCCCGAAAATAAGCATCAGCACGAGGATGAGATGGGGATGGGCATACCACCAGTAAAAAAGAAAGGAAAGAAGCGAAGCCAGGCCGACCCATAAAAGAGGACGACGGCTGCGGAAATACATGGCCAGGGCCCAGGCGATGGCAAAAGGAAAAAAGAGGTTAAGGGAATCGGTATCGAACCGCGCGATACTCGTGCGGATGAGATAAATGAAGGCTGTCACTCCGCAAAGCCCCCCCAGGAGCCCGGCTGCGGTATATCCCAGGGTTTCGAGATATAAAAAGAGCGGGATGGCAAAGAGGACCGCCGTAATGGGCGTGTAATAGAGGGCCACCTTCTCCAAGGTCGCCCCGAACCAATCCGAAAGTTTGGCCGCCGAAAGACTCATCAGAGGCCAGAAAGGGTAAGTGATATTGTCCGTAAGATAATTATCCGGTACCCCCCGGTAGGGATCCTTTTTTCTCCACTGGTAGACTCCCTCCTGGTAGTCCCTGGCCAGGCGGGCGAAAAAGAAGGCGTCATAGGAGGTAAAAAGGGGCCGGTCACGGTCCAGATACCAGATGGCCTGTCGCTTCTGCCACAGATTGAGATCGTCAAAACGCAAGGTGAGCCCCACCCACATCACTCCGAAGAGGAGAAGAACTTTGAGAACCTGAATAAAAAAGTCTTTATAGTTACCCGAATTTGTAGGCCACACCGAAACCTCCCCGGGGATAGTCCCACTCGATATTTAGATAAGGACAGGCCACCCGGCAGGAGCCGCATTCCACGCAGGCCTGGTAACCCACGGTGATCTCTCCCCGCCGGTCAAGCCGATAAACCCCGGCCGGACAGAAGGAAAGACATGGTTTTTCAAGACATTGTTTACAGACCCCGGAATCCTTGATTTTTAAATGGGCATATTTTTCGTCCACGTAATACTTGAGAGTGAATATCTTGTCATCAAGGTTTACTTTGGGTAAGGGCTTCACCCTCCACCTCCCGTATCTTATTAAGACCCCGACGCATAAGCTCCGCATAACGGGGCAGGGATCTGAAGACCGCTTCCGCAGTCTCTTCCTGATAGGTGTGGGTGGTGAGATTTCTGGAAAGAACCATCTCCAGTAATTCCCTGGTTTCCTCTTCACTCAAATAGCCCGAAGCAAAAAACTCCCTTATACACGAACGAGGAGAACGACACGGTTTTCCCTCTTTTTCCAGAAACTTTTGAAGAGTTTTCCAGAAAAGCTCGAAGGTAAATTCAAATCGCTGGATAGCCGAGTCCCGGAAGAATTCGTATTCCCATTTTCCCCGCCGTTCCATAGCTTCCCGCAGGGCTTCCTCCAGTTTGTTAAGCGCCCTTTCAAGCGCCGTAAGCCTATCCCTCAGGGAAACCACCTTACGCCTTCCTCTCTTACGCGCTTCCTAAGCTCCTCTCCGGCCCTCTTAAGATCTACCAGATCCACCTTCTGCGGAAGAAGCGATTCCTCAAGGATCTCCTCCAGTTCCGCAAGAAGTTCCCTCAGGTCTTCCTCGGATTCAAAGGCCAGATCCACATCCGAAAAGGCCCGGGCCTCTCCCCTCGCCCGTGAACCGAAGAGATATACCCGCACTTTGTGTCCGACAAGGAACTTTTTCAGGAAATTTCGCAGATCTTCCACGGTCTTTATCTCCCGCGGATTTACCATCCCCGTAAGAATTTCCCCATCTTTAGGAAATCTTTCAGCACGCCTATGATACCCCGCCGCTTCCTGACAAGTCCGAAGATTTCCCGGAAGACCTCCTCCTTGGCCCGTCCCTGGGCCGTAAGGTAGAGATGTAACACCCGGTTTACGAGCTCTGGGTAGGCCTCAAAAAAGCTCCGGTTCTCCCGCAGGAATCTCTTCAGCCTCCGGAAGTATTTCAGATCGCGATAGATGTAGCTCTCTCGAAAAGCCTCCTCGTATAGGGAAAGCCCCTCCCGGCTGAAATCCCCCTTCTTGTGGGCGGCCACCGCGGCCTTTCCGGCCATGATCCCGGAATAGAGAGCCAGGTTCGTCCCTTCCCGGAAAAGGGGGTTCACCAGACCAGCGGCGTCCCCCACCACCATCACTCCGTTACCACAAAGCCTCGGAAGCCCCTCAAGCCCCCACTCCGGAATGAGGTGCGCCCCGTACTCCAGGATCTCTCCCCCGGAAAGGAGCCGGCTCAGGACCGGGTGACGCTTGAGATTCTCCAGAAGCTCGTAGGGCTTGATCCCCTTTTCCGCAAAGTCCGTCAGGAAAAGCCCCACCCCCAGGGAGACAGAGGTAGTGTTGGTGTAAAGGAACCCGCTTCCCGGAAGCCCCAGGGTGGCCTCCCCGAGGAGTTCCACCGCCAGGCCTTCGTCCTCCGAAAGCCCGAAACGCTTCTCCACCTCGCCTTTCGGAAGCTGAATGACCTCCTTTACCGAAAGGGCCACCTCCTCAGGGGTAAAATCTCTCGGGAAAAGCCCGGCCTTCCGGGTAAGTACCCGATTTACCCCCTCAGAAATAATGGTTACATGGGTGCGAACTTCAGCCGGCTCCGAAGTATCCCAGTCTTTCGGTCTATCTACGACTACCCCCGATACCTTTCCGTTTTCCCAGACGAAATCCAGGACTTTAACCTTGGGAATCACAAGAACCCCAGCCTCTTCAGCCTTCCTGGCTAGCCAGGGATCAAACCGGGCCCTAAAGGCTGTATAGGCCCTGGGGGGTTTTTCATAAAGGCCCTTTTCCGTGTGGGTAACCTTTACTACTCCCTCCTCAGAAAGGATCCACCACCCCTCCTCCGTCACCGGCCGCTCGAAAGGAAGCCTCTTTTCGGAAAAAAGATTCGGGACGAGGGAGAGAACCGATTCCGTATAGACCACACCCCCGAAAAGGTTCTTGGCCCCGGCAAAACGTCCCCTCTCAAAGA
>WFPH01000010.1 GCA_015487645.1 Thermosulfurimonas sp.
ACCAGATAGAGAAAAGGCAGGTAGAGCCAGCCGAGTTCCGGCCGGAAGGTCTTGAAAAAGGGGAAGGTCAGGCGGCTGTCGAGCCCGACGACCTTGAAAAGGAAAAACCAGAGGGCTATCACCAGAAAACTCTGGAAAAGCAGTTTCTCCCGGGCCTTGAGCCCCAGATTCCGGCCTCTGGCCAGTTTAAGATAGTCGTCGATCAGCCCCAGGGTTCCGAAGGTGAGAAGGGTCCCCAGGGCCAGCCAGAGGTATGGGTTGGTAAGATTGCCCCAGAGAAGGACCGAAAGAGTGATACCCAGGATCATCACTAGCCCGCCCATGGTAGGGGTGCCGGCTTTTTCGTAGTGGCCTTTGGGGCCTTCCTCCCTGATGACCTGTCCCAGTTTCCGTCGACGCATGTGCTGGATGAAAGGCGGCATGAGAAAGAAGACCACGAGCCCCGCGGTCACCGTGGCGTAAAGGGCGCGAAAGGTGATGTAGCGGAAAACGTTAAAAAGCCCCAGCCAATCGTGCAAGGGATAAAGCAGATGGTAAAGCACTTCAAGCCTCCCGCAGCCTTTCCACCACCCGTTCGAGCCTGAGGGCCCGAGAGCCCTTGACCAGCACCGCCGCCCCCTCGGGGATCTCCAGATCCTCGAGCAGGGCCTCCACCGTGGGGTAGGCCCGGGCCTTGGCTCCTTCCTTTTCGGCGGCCCGGGCCACCGAAGAGGCATACTCTCCCACCGCGAGCACCACCTTGGCGATCCTTCCGGCCATGCGCCCCACGCTTTCGTGAAAACGCTCCGCCTCGGCCCCAAGCTCCCGCATGTCCCCCAGAATGGCCACCCGGGGGGAGAATTCCTGGGCCACCTCCCAGAAGACCTTGAGGGCCTCGTACATGGAGCCGGGATTGGCGTTATAAGTGTCGTCCAGCAGGAAATATCTCTCCGTACGGATGGGGCGCAGCCTTCCCGGAACGGGATCGAGTTCCGCCAGGGCCGCGAGGGCCTCCTCGGGCGAAACCCCGAAAATAAGCCCGGCGGCCACCGCGGAAAGGGCATTGCGTACGAAATGGTCCCCCAGGAAGGGAATCCTGGCCCCGGGAAAGCGCTTTTCCTCCACAATGAGGGTGAATTCCGTGCCCTCGGGCCGCACCCGGATGTCTTCAGCCCGCACCTCGGACTCGATGTGGAGTCCGTACGTTATCCTTTCGTGGGGAAGCTCCCGGGCCCGAAGGTAAAGTTCTTCCTCGTCGCGATTCAAGATAAGACGCGCTCCCTCGGGAAGCTCGCGGTAGAGTTTGAACTTTTCGGCGAAAACTCCCTCAAGCGACCCCAGCCCCTCAAGATGAGCCGGGCGCACGTTGGTGATGAGGGCCGCGTCCGGGACGAGGATCTCCACCAGGCGCGACATCTCCCCGGGGACGCTCACCCCCAGCTCAAAGACCCCGATCTCGGTGTCCGCCGGGGTGGCAAGGAGAGACAGGGGTAGCCCCACCAGGTTGTTGAAGTTTCCCGGATTCCGGAAGACCCGGAAACGTCGGGCGAGCACCGCGGCCCACATCTCCTTGGTGGAGGTCTTGCCGCAGGAACCGGTGATGGCGAGGGCCTTGAAGGCGCATTTTTCTCGCCAGTAACGGGCGAGGTCTCCCAGGGCCTGGAGGGTATCCCGCACCAGGATCACGGAGACCGTCTTGGGAAACTCCTCGAGCTTGAGATCCGGGGGGATCCTGGCGAGCACCAGGCCCTTGGCCCCGGCATCCACGGCCTCTCGCCAGAAGTCGTGCCCGTCAAAACGGGGGCCTTTAAGGGCTACAAAAAGCTCTCCGGGCTTCAAGGTGCGGGTGTCGGTGGAGACTCCGGAGAAGACGATCCCCATGTCCCCATTCATTAAGAGACCGCCGGTAGCCCTGACCACATCCTCCGTATCAAGAAAGCTCATGCACCAGCCTCCTTATCTCGTCCGCATCCGAGAAGGGCAATCTTTGGCCGCGGATCTCCTGATAATCCTCGTGTCCCTTGCCGGCCACCAACAGCACATCCCCGGGCGCAAGGCTCAAAAGGGCCTCCTTGAGGGCCTCCCGGCGATCCACCACCACCCGACGGGGGGCCCCACCGTTCATCCCGGAAAGGATGTCCCGGATGATCTTTTCCGGGTCCTCGAAGCGCGGATTGTCCGAGGTCACGAAGACCAGGTCCGCCAGCCTCGAGGCCACCTGGCCCATCTCCGGGCGTTTGCCCTGATCCCGGTCTCCGCCGCAACCGAAAAGGCAGAGCAGTCTGGCCGGGGCAAGTTTTCGCAAACTCGAAAGGGCCACTTCCAGGGCCTCAGGGGTGTGGGCATAGTCCACGAAGATGCGGGCCCCCCGGAACTCCGCCACGGGCTCAAGACGCCCCGGAGGGGCCGAAACCCCGGAAAGGAGATCCGCCACCTCTTTGGCCGCATACCCCATGGCCCGAAGGACGGCCCAGGCCGCAAGGAGGTTATCCCGCTGAAAATCCCCGAAAAGCCGGGTGGCCACCACGAATTCTCCGGAAGCCTCCTCCACCTTGATCCTGAGACCGGTCTTCTCCCGGGAAAGGACTCCGGCCCGAAAATCCTTCCCCACCCGAAGGATCCGGACCCTTCCGGCAAGCTCCTCCGCAAGCCGTTTTCCCCAGGGATGTTGAACGTTGATGACCGCCAGACCTTCTTCCCTAAGATGGTCGGTAAAAAGTCGTCTCTTGGCAGCGTAGTAGGCCTCGAGCTCCCGGTGATAATCCAGATGATCGCGGGAAAGATTGGTGAAGACCCCTATGTGAAAGGTCAGCCCGGCCACGCGCTTTTGATCCAAAGCGTGAGAGGAGACCTCGAGGATGGCCGTCTCGGCCCCGTTTTTCAGCATTTGGGAAAGGAGGGCGTAAAGCTTCGTCGGCCGGGGAGTGGTCTCAAGGGCCTTTTCCGTTCGGCAGCCGGTGTCGTAGACCAGGGTCCCGAGAAGGCCGGTTTTTTGGCCCGCTCGCCGGAGGGCTTCTCTCAGGATCCAGGCCACCGAGCTTTTGCCGTTGGTCCCGGTGATCCCGATCAGAAAAAGGCCCCTTTCGGGATGACCGAAGAAAGCCGCCAGCAATCTTCCCAGAGCCTCCGCGGCCTCTGGAACCCGGATCTGGGTGGCTGGTAGCTCGGGGTCAGGAGCACTCTCTCTCACCACGGCTACCGCTCCACGCTGCACGGCCTCCTTCAGGAAAAGATGTCCATCGGTCCGCGTCCCCCGGCGGGCCACAAAAAGACTCCCGGGGGAGACCCTGCGGGAGTCCTCCTCGATGGCCTTGATCTCAAGATCTACCCGGCCCCGTATTTCCAGAACTTCTATTTCCCTGAGCAATTCTTCAAGTCGCATCGCGCAGATAAAGTTTACAGGACTTAACTTTTTTCCAGGGAGTCCCCGGAAGAGGCCACTGTTTGACCACCCGTCCCACCCCCTCAAACTCTATCCGGAGACCTTCCCGCGGCAGCCTTTCCAGAGCCGCCCTCAGGGTAAGCCCCCGGAGATCAGGAAAGCCCTTCCCGCGATCCATGGGCCTGTCGCCCTCCGGCAGCCAGCGGGCCAGGGCCTGAAAGAGTCCCGCATAGGCCTTTTTCGGAGGAATGCGGGTGGACTCCCCAGCCAAGATCAAGACGAAACGTGGATTTTCTTCCGGCCACAGGCTCAGCCGCAACCAGCTCCGGCCGTTGTTATAAATATAACTTTTTTTTGCCATCTTGCGTTGAGGACGACAAAGGGTGGGAAGCGAGGTCTTTTTTATAAGGTGGATCCTAGGGGCCCAGCCGCAAAGTTGGTGGGCCAGGGCCCGGGCCATCTGAAGGGGGGTGGCCAGGATCTCTCCGGAAGGCCAGTAAACCCCGGGGGATTCCGGAAGCTCGATACCGGTCTTTTCTCCGAAAACTCCCGATCGCGGTAGATCTTTGCCCAGTGGATAAAGACCTTCAAGGAGAAGGCTGGGTTCATTTTCCGGAAAGCTCACCAGAGCGTAGACCTCACCGGAAGCCAGATCCACCACCCCAGCCGAAATCCTACCGGATCCTTCGAAAGCATTCCGTAGCAGCCGATAGAGGCTATCCTGAATTTCCCAGGCCAGGGTAAGTTGAACCTGCCCCCTTCTGGAGAGGTTGTCCCGGGGGAGGGCCCGCAAAAGGGAGGCGAACGATGGGCCGGCGATCAGCTGAGGGGCTAGATAATCCTCCAAGACCACCCCGGCCATGTCGGCATAACGTCGGGCTTCCTCCCCGGAAAGGTTTTCAGCCAGGAGATAAGGTGGTGAGCCGTTAAGAGATCCCCTTTGCCGAAGAAGAGGCCTGAGAGCCTCTGGTAAAGGCAGTTCCCCCAGATAATAGAGGCGGTAGCGTTTCTCGATCTTGAAGAGGATGCGCCCCTCCCGATCCCGGATCTCTTTGCGGGGCCAGGCTTGTTCAAGGCCTCCCGAGCCCATCAGGGGGCTCAGCAATAGCCCTATCATTATCAAAGGTGCCAGGATCAAAAGGAACCACTTCTTCATCGGAGCCTCAGGATCTCCTTTTCCGTAGGTTTAAAAAGGCCCCGTGGAGCCACTATTTTTCGAACCCTCTCCTCGGACGTCAGACGATCCCACTCCGCAAGAAGCCTTTCATGGCGACGAAGGGCCTCCTCTCTGGCCCGGGAGGCCCCCTGCCATTGGACAAAGTTATAAAGGGCCCATCCCCAGGGAATTACCCCCAGGATCAGGATCAAAATGAGCCGCACAATCCCCGACCACGGGAGAGTTCTCTCCCTGCGAGCAACCCTGCCCTTAGAGGCCGCCGAGGGCCGGTAAGTGTAACCTATGGTCATGGTGCGCATCTCTCCGCCACTCTCAACCGGGCACTCCTGGCTCTAGGGTTCCTCTTAATTTCATCCTCCGAGGGCCTTATGGGCTTTTTGGTCAGAACCCTCAGGCGGGAATCTTCCCGAAAGGCCTTTTTCACCAGACGATCCTCCAGCGAGTGAAAGGAAATGATGGCTAGCCGTCCCCCAGGTTTCAGAAGATCCGGGGCTTCCGCCAGAAACTTCTCGAGATTCTCAAGCTCGCGGTTTACGGCGATACGCAAGGCCTGAAAAGTGAGGGTGGCCGGATGCTCTCCCCGCTTGCGGGGCCGCACCGTCCTCTCTATGAGACGGGCCAGTTCGGCGCTGGTCTCGATCCTTTTCTTTTTCCTGGCCTCCACGATAGCCCGGGCGATTTTCGCGGCCCGGGGTTCTTCACCGTAAGTCTTCAGCAATTCTACCAGCTGGGGATAACTCAGGCGATTCACCAGGTCGCTGGCCTTCATACGCAGGCGCGTATCCATCCGCATATCGAGAGGCTCCTCCCTCAGGAAGCTAAAACCCCGCCCGGAACCCTCGAGCAGGAAGGAAGAAAGCCCGAGATCCAGAAGTATCCCGTCGGCTTCCACCCCTTCACGCTTGAGGATCTCCGGGGCCTCGGCAAAATTGGCCCGGAAGAGCCGGAAACGGCCCGCAAAGGCCGAAAGCCTCTTTGCGGCCCGTCGGAGCGAGGCCTCGTCCCACTCGAATCCGAAAAGGAATCCATCGGGCGAAGAAGCCCGGAGAAGGGCCTCACTGTGCCCTCCGAGCCCCACCGTTCCGTCCACATAGATTCCCCCCGGGCGCACCGAAAGCCCCTCCAGGACCTCCTCCAGAAGAACCGGTTCATGCTTGACTTCCACCAAGCCCCATTTCCGCCACTTTGCGGGATAGTTCATCAAAATTGGCCTCAGCCGAGGCCAACTGACCCTGTAACCGCTCAGGATCCCAAATCTCAAAGCGATCAAGCAGCCCCAGGAGCACCACCTCCTTTTTGATGCCGGCCGCCTCCCTGAGATGGGCCGGAAGCAGGATCCTCCCCTGACGATCAAGAAAACACTCCTCCGCCGCTCCCAGAAAGAATCGCAAATACAGGCGCACCTCCGGCAGGTCCTGAGGCAATTTCATGAGCCTTTCTTCCAGGCGCCGC
>WFPH01000011.1 GCA_015487645.1 Thermosulfurimonas sp.
CCCTCATCCGGGCTGAGGCCCGCGAGAACCTGGATCGGCTGGTGGTGCGAACCTTTGAAATCCTGAAGAAAAAAGTTCGCCTTTTTCCCTGGACGGCGCTTCAGTGTATCAAGAATCTGGGTTTTGAGATTCTGGATCGGGAAGATCCGCATCTGGCCGAGATCTTCGTGGAGGAGGTGATCCGTTTCGGTTTCCAGTATCCCGAAATCAAGGGGGTGGATCAGGAATGGCACGTACTGTGCAATCCGGCCCATCTTATGAACATCCGGGTGTGGCTGGAGATCTTTGAGCGGAATCCCAAGTGGTGTGTGACTCTGCTTTCGGCCCTGATCATAAACTTAAAGCTGGCTGGAACCTGCATCCGGGATACGGATCTTTTTCAGAAAGATGTGACCAGGCTCCTCAACTCCGATATCGCTCCGGTTTACAGTCTGGTGAAGCAATTTTGTCGGCTTCTTCCGGTCTACTACCACGAGATCGGCGCCGAAGGCCACCTGAGAGATGTCTCCACCGAGATAGACGAGATCTATCGTCGCAAGGATCCTCTCATCCATTTTTTGAGGAAACAGAGTCATGTGGAAAGCTCCAATCTTATTCTGGACTTCATCGAGGCCATCTTCCGATACTGGCTGACGCTCGATAAAAAACCGCTCAGGCCTTTTCTACCTCCCGAACTTTGGCAATCGCTCAAGCCGGAGGGGCCTCTGGTGGAGGAAGCCCATCAGGCTACCAAATATCTTTTCAAGGCCCTAGAGGTCAAACATCCGGAAGATCTCCTTGAGTGCAAACCAGAGGAGATAAGACAGGCCCTGGAAGGGGCCCCGGTTTCGGAGACCGAGAAGAGGAGAGTCTATCTCCTGTATGAGATGTACCGCCTGGAGCACCAGAAATATAGCCTCTCGCTGGACGATATTCGCGGCTACTTGGAACAGGCCAAATACTGGGGTTTTGAGGGGGTGGACGAACTCTTCGAGAGGCTCGAAGAGGAGAAACCCGAAAAGCGGCTGGCCGCGCTTTTGGACTATCTGGAGTATCTCAAGGATCATATCATACTTTCTCGCGAAAAGTTCTCCCCCCGGGAAGACATCTATCTCAAGCGGCATATTGCCGCGGATATCCCTTCCATGTACGGCCGCTATCACGAAAAAAAGTTCGATGCCCTGGGGCTGAGTTTCCGGCTGGAGGCCCTGGCCCGCAATTACTTCGAGGAATTGGTCGAGAATTTCGATCCCCCATTCATTACCCGGGCCACTTTCTTTAAGATTCTCAAGTACTTGAAGCTCTTTCGCCAGGGCCTGGTCATCGAGGGCATCAGTTCCAAAAAGTTTGACATCTATCTCCAGCTTCTGGAAAACTCCTTGGAGATGCGCCGTTTCACTTACACCCAGTATCTAGACATCTTCCGGGGGTTGCTTGAGGGAGTGCGACACATCATCAAGGCTTATTACATCAGTCCACATGTGGAAAATCTGGGGATCATCCTTCGCCAGATGGGCCGCAAGCACCTTTTGCCCCGCTATCGTCGGGGGACTTCGGGGCTTTCGGAGGGAGAATTCATACACCATGTGACCGAGACCTTCACTCGGGATCTGGTGGCCTCCTCCTTTGTGCTTCAGGCCCTGGATAACTTTGTCTCCCGGGTCTATCAGACCCTTCTCAAGCAGAGAGAGAGGCTGGATGCCCGGGATCTGGATCTCCTGATGAGCTATGATCCCGAGCGGGCCCTTTGCGACCTGAACGATCCCAACCCCTTGGCCCGGGATCTCATCCATCTGGGCAACAAGGCCTATAACCTCCTCCTCCTGATGGAGGAGGATCTTCCGGTGCCCCCGGGCTTCGTAATCACTACGGAGGTCTTTCGCTGTTATCCGGTCATCTCCCGTTATCGGGAGGCTTACCGGGATCTCCTGGCCCGGATTGAGGAAGAGGTGAAAGTCCTTGAGAGGCGCACCGGCCGGGTCTTCGGTTCCCCGGAAAATCCTCTTCTCCTTTCGGTCCGCAGCGGGGCGGCTATCTCCATGCCCGGCATGATGTCCACCATCCTCAACCTGGGCTCCAATCCCGAGATCATTGAGGGCCTGGCGGAGAGGACCGGCAACCTCTGGTTCGCCTGGGACACCTATCGCCGGTTCGTGCAGAGCTGGGCCATGGCCCACGGGCTAGAGCGTGAGCTCTTCAATCAGCTCATGCGGGCCCATAAAAGACTCTACGGCGTTAAAAAGAAACGCGAGTTTTCGGGCGAAGAGATGCGGGAGCTGGCTCTCCTTTACCGTAAAATGGTGGAGAGCCACGGCATCACCATTCCGGATGACCCCTGGGAGCAGCTGGCCCGCTCTCTTGAGCTCATCTTCGCCTCCTGGCAGGCCAAAAAGGCCCGGGTTTACCGGGAGATCATGGGCATTTCCGAGGCTTGGGGCACGGCCGTAATCGTACAGGCCATGACCTTCGGGAATCTGGGCCTTGAGGCCGGCACCGGGGTGGTCTTTACCGCTCCGCCTTACGGAAAGCTCTCTCGGCTGGCCCTCTGGGGGGACTACACCCCGGGCAATCAGGGGGAAGACATCGTTTCCGGTCTGGTGAACACTTACCCCATCTCCATCGAGCAAAGGAAACGCGAAAAGCGGGAGGGGCCTTCGCTTGAGGAGGCCTTTCCGGAGATCTACCAGGCCCTTTTCGAGATGGCTCAGCATCTGGTTTACGAGAAGAAGTGGTCTCATCAGGAGATAGAGTTCACCTTTGAGGGGCCTCGCCGGGAAGACCTTTACATCCTTCAGGTTCGGGACATGGTGACTCAGGAAGAGAAACCTCGGGTCCGGGTGTTCGAAAAGATGGAAGAACTTGAGAGGTACTTCCTCGGCAAAGGCATAGGGGTTTCGGGCGGGGCACTTTCCGGCCGCATTGTCTTTGACCTGGAGGATATCCGTCTTCTGAGAAAGGAGGATCCGGAGGCCCCTCTCATCCTGGTGCGTTACGATACGGTTCCGGATGATATCAAGGAGATCAGCCAGGCCGATGGACTTCTTACGGCCCGTGGAGGGCAGACCTCGCATGCGGCCATCGTGGCCTCCCGTCTCGGCAAGACCTGTGTGGTGGGTTGCGAGAATCTGGCCATTGAAGAGAAAAAGAAGGTCGCGCGTTTCAACGGCCGGGTGGTGCGCCTCGGGGAATGGATAAGCCTTGATGGCTTGAGGGGAAATGTATATTTAGGTAAACATCCCGTAAGGGAAGTGGTAGGAATAGGGTTGATCTAAAAATTGAGAAAGGAGGGAAGAATGAAACTGGGGATCAACGGTTTGGGAAGAATCGGGAAGTTGACCCTTTGGCACCATGTGGCTCGCAAATATTTCTCCGAGATCGTGGTCAACACCGGCCGGGAGATCGGGCGTTATCTCGAAGATCTGGCGGCCTACATCGAGAAGGACAGCACTTACGGTCGACTGGCTACCTATCTTCATGGATACCGCGGCGGCCGGGTAATCGAGAACCTGAACGAGAAAGAAGGTACTATGTCCATAAACGGGGTCCCGGTGAAGATTTTGCGTGAACACCGCAATCCCAAAGACATCCAGTGGAAGGAGGAGGGAGTCCGGCTGGTAGTGGACACCACCGGTGTTTTTCGGGATCCCCAGGCCGAACCGGAGAATCCCAAGGGGGCCCTGCGGGGGCATCTTGCCGCCGGGGCGGAGAAGGTTATCCTTTCGGCTCCCTTCAAACTCAAGGACAAGGAAAAGGGTTTCCCTGAGGACTCTGTCACGGTGGTCTACGGTATCAACACCGAGGATTACCGCCCGGAGAAACACCGGGTGATCTCCGCAGCCTCCTGCACCACCACCTGCCTGGCCTACATGGTGAAGCCGCTTCTCGATCACTTCGGGGCCGACCGCATTCTTTCGGCTTCCATGGTCACGGTGCATGCGGTTACCAATTCTCAGTCCGTGCTCGACAGGCCTCCGAAGTCCGGAGCCAAGGACCTGCGCAAGACCCGCAGCATCTTCAACAACATTATTCTCACCACTACCGGGGCGGCCGAGGCCCTGGGCCTGGTGATCCCGGAGATGAAGCGTATCGGGTTCATGGCTGAAAGCGTGCGCATCCCCACCACCACCGGTAGCCTCATCGTGCTGGTGGTGAATCTCCAGGATGAAAGTCTGGAGAACCGCATCACTCGGGAGGTCATAAACGAGATTTACCGCAAGGCCGCCGAAGGTCCCTACAAGCCCTATCTGGTCTTTACCATGGAGCAGAACGTCTCCACGGACATCATCGGTTATCCCCAGGCCGCGGCCATTATCGAAGGGGCCGAAACTCATACCCGTACGGCGCTAGCCCGGGTGGATCTTACCAAGGCCTGCAAAGGGCTTTCGGCCGAGGAGATCAAGGGGCTTTCCTGCGCCCAGGTGGAGGTGCCCATCACCCAGGCGGTGATTTACGGCTGGTACGACAACGAATTTGGCTCCTACGTGAACATGCTCGGGGATCTTACGGTCCACATCGCTGAGAAGATGCTCTAGGAGGGGTCTCATGAGGGATCTTACCGAGCTTGAGGTTTCCGGGAAAAAGGTTCTGGTACGGGTGGACTACAATGTGCCTCTCTCGGAGGGTCGGGTGGCCGATGATACCCGTATCCGGGCGAGTCTTTCTACCATCAAGTACCTTCTTGAACGCAGGGCCCGGGTCATCCTTTGTTCTCACCTGGGTCGGCCCAAAGGCAAACGGGTCCCGGAGATGTCGCTCAAACCGGTGGCCGAAAGGCTCTCCGAACTCCTGGGCCGCCCGGTGCGTTTTGCGGAGGACTGTGTGGGCGAGGTGGCCGAAGGATCGGTGGAGGCGCTTGGGGAGGGCGAGATTCTTCTCCTTGAGAACCTTCGCTTCCACGAGGGCGAGACCAAGAACGATCCAGCCTTTGCTGAGGCCCTAGCGCGGCTTGCGGAGGTCTATCTCAATGACGCCTTTTCCGTGAGCCACCGGGCACACGCCTCGGTGGTGGGGGTGCCGGAAAGGGTTAAGGAGAAGGCCGCGGGGTTTCAGCTTCGGCGCGAAGTGGATTACCTTTCGCGGGCCCTTGAGTCTCCGGAAAGGCCCTTCGTGGCCGTGGTGGGCGGAGCCAAGATCTCGGGCAAAATAGAGGTCCTGCGCAACCTCCTTCGACGGGTGGATAAGCTTCTCATCGGCGGGGCCATGGCCAACACCTTCCTTGCGGCCGAGGGCTTGAACCTGGGCCGCTCCCTGGTGGAGGAGTCGGAACTTGAGACCGCGCGGGAGATCCTTCTTTCCGCCCAAGAGCGGGGAGTAAAGGTTTATCTCCCCGTGGATCTGGTGGTAGCGGAAAACGAGGAGGGGCAGGGTGAGGAGGAAGTTCCAGTGGACTCCGTGCCGGCCGATAAGGCCGCTTACGACCTCGGGGAGGAGACGGTGGCCCTTTTTGCGGAGGCCCTCTCTGGGGCCGGAACCATTGTTTGGAACGGCCCCATGGGGCTTTTCGAAAAATCCCCCTTCGCTTACGGCACGGTGGCCGTGGCCCGGGCCATTGCGGCCGAAAACGCCCTTACACTGGCCGGAGGGGGTGACACCCTTGCGGCCATAAGGCGCGCCGGGGTGGCGCACGCCTTTTCCTACCTTTCCACCGGCGGCGGAGCCTTTCTGGAGTTCCTTGAGGGCAAGGAACTCCCCGGCATTGCGGCCTTAGAGCGTTAAGGAGGAAAGAATATGCGTATACCGTTTATTGCCGGGAACTGGAAGATGCACAAGACCGTGGCCGAGACTTTGGACTACATCCGGCGTTTCAGGGAGCTAGTCGCCGGGGTGACCGATCGGGAGATCATGATCGCTCCGCCTTTTACGGCTCTTTACGCCGCGGGCCGAGAGCTTGTCGGAACCAACATTAAACTCGGGGCCCAAAACGCTCATTGGGCCGAAAAAGGGGCCTTTACCGGAGAGATTTCCCCCGTCATGCTCAAGGAGTGCGGGGTGGAGTACATCATACTGGGTCATTCTGAGAGGCGGCACATCTTCGGAGAGACGGACGAGATGATACGGAAGAGACTCTCCGGGGTGCTTTCTGGGAGCCTAAAACCTATCCTCTGCATTGGCGAGACCCTGGAGGAGAGGGAGGCCGGAAAGACCTTTGAGGTTCTTGAAAGGCAGGTCAGGGAAGCCCTTTCCGGTTTTTCGGCTGAAGATCTCCAGGATCTGGTGATCGCCTATGAGCCAGTTTGGGCCATCGGAACCGGTAAGACCGCCACTCCGGAGCAGGCGGAGGAGGCCCACAGGTATGTGAGGGGTCTCCTTGGTGAACTCTTCGGAAAAGATTTTGCGGAAAAGATCCGCATCCTTTACGGTGGAAGCGTCAAACCGGAAAACATTGCTGAGCTCATGGCCCAGCCCGATGTGGACGGGGCGCTGGTGGGGGGAGCCTCGCTTGATCCCGAAACCTTTGCCCAGATCGTGAGGTATGGGGGTTAGGAATGGCTCAGACCTGCGAGCTTCCTGACTATTCTAACCTCGAGCCGGAGACGCTGGAGATCGTGAGAACTTACCGGCGCCTGGCCATCGTGGGGGCAAGCCCCAAGCCGGAGAGACCCAGCCACCAGGTTATGAAGTATCTTCTGGAGCAGGGTTTCGATGTTGTGCCCGTAAATCCCGGCCAGACTGAGATCTTGGGCCGGACCTGCTACCCCTCACTTTTGGATATCCCCGAGAGTGAGCGTCCGGAGGTGGTGATCGTTTTTCGCCGGGCTGAACAGGTGCCCCCTATAGCCGAAGAGGCCGTGAAAATAGGGGCTAAGGTTCTCTGGCTTCAAGAAGGCATCGTGAGTGAGGAGGCTGCCGAGATCGCCCGGCACGGCGGCCTTAAGGTAATCATGAACCGCTGCTTCAAGAAGGTACACCTCGCGGCCTCAAAGAAGGACTAGAGAAACCTTTTAAACCACTCTTTCAGAGTTTCCCTGTCGGGATAAGGGCGCATCCCCTTGCCGGGGATGCAGTAAACCCTTCAGCCCAGACCCGGCTCTTTGGCCTCGTCCGCCCCGGGTTCCAGATCCACTCCATTTACCTTAATGGTGGGTGAACCGTAAAACCGGAGCTCTACAGCTTCTTCATTGTTTCGTATAATTTCCTCGGTAATTTCGTAAGTTATGCCAAATTCATCAAGAACCTGTTTAATAAGTCCAGACAAGATCTTTCTTGATGGGCAATTGGGGGCGTAGAGAATCAGGACTTCCACCGCCTCCTCCCGAGCTGCATCAAAACTTTAATTTAAAAAATCAAAAAGGGCGGGCTTTTAGCCCGCCCACATTTCTAAGTTTTTTTATCCGCTTACTTGCCAGCCTTCTCACGCATCTCCCTGGCCAGCTCTTTCATCTCGGCTAGGGTCTTTTTCATCTCCGCCCAGCCATACCAGTGAGAATAATCGGGGTTCATGTGGAAGGCTCCCTGGAAGGTCCTCATGCGGTACTCCATGAACATGAGGTAGAGCTTCTGTTCGATCTCGTAAGGGGTCTCATAGAACCGGAGGAGATCCGGATAAGGATTGCCATCAGGATGTTTGATAATGCCCTCACGAGCCAGATCCGCTACCAGCTCGATAGCCTCGGCGAAGATCTTGTCCGCCTCCTTGAGCATCATGTCGGCCTGGTGGAGTTGCTCTTTAACGAAGTTGATGTTGTGACACTGCGTGCAGACCTTTATCATGCGATCCCTTTCGGCCTGCCATTCCTCCTTGGTAAGACGGGCAACCTTTCCGGCCTTCACTACCTCCAGACGCTCGGTGAACTTACCGTCCGGGGTGAGCACATGGAGTCCCTTGAGGATGGTCACCCGGTAGTTCCACCACTCCTTGTCATCCTCCGGAACCCGAAGGCCGAGGAATCCCCAGGCGGTCATCACCCGATGGTTGCCATTTGGCATGTGGCAGGTCTGGCAACGCGGTCCACGACGATCTTCAATGGGACGTCCGAGCAACCGATCGATCATATAAGCCGCCCCGTGCTTGGAGGTGGACCACATTTCCCACTGGGGATGGTCAAACCCCATGTGGCAGGTCATGCA
>WFPH01000012.1 GCA_015487645.1 Thermosulfurimonas sp.
GTGCAGCCTTATCTTGAATGCATGAGGCTTGGGGCTTCCGTAGATGAACACCTGGCCGATCAGCTTCTCCTGCCCGCGGCTCTGGCCCGGGGCCGCACCTTCTTCCGTACCCCTCGCGTTACCCGTCATCTCCTGACCAATGCCTGGGTCATAAAGCAATTCCTGCCAGAGGTCGAGCTGGAGATCCGCGGGCAGGAAGGGCATCCCGGAGAGGTGGAGATCCATGGATCCGGTCTCCTTTGAGGAGTATCGCGAGCGTTTCCGGGAGATCTACACCCGCAATCCGTCCCTCCGTCGCCTTCCGCTGGAGGTCTGGGAGAAAGCCCTGAGGGATGGCCGTTTGAGGCCCCTGGTCGGCACCAAAAAGAACCTTTTTCGCTTGAGGCGAGATTTCAAAGGATGGGCCGAGGGCACGGTCTTTTCGGAAAGGCTTGTGGTACCCGGTTTCCCGCATATTCCACGCCTGTTTCGCTTGTCTACGGGCGTTCCCCGCTACTTTGAGGGGGCCTTCTTCGCGGAGGAAAAGATCGAGGGCTACAACGTCCGGCTTTTTCGGGTGGAAGACGAGATCCTGGCCGTGACCCGAAGGGGCTTCATTTGCCCCTTCGCTACGGACCGTTTCCCGGATTTCCTTCCCCGGCTTCCGGAGTTCTTCGAGGCCCATTCCGACCTCTGCGTGTGTGCGGAGGTGGCCGGCCCCGGCAACCCCTTCGTGGGAGAATGGCCTCCTTATATTAAAGAAGACGTGAGATTCTTTGTATTCGACCTTTTGCGTCTTCCCGAGGGGCACAGAATTCCCCCCGAAGAAAAATATCGCCTGCTTGAGGCCTACGACTTTCCGCATCCCGAAATCCATGGCCCCTTTGAACCCGGGGACCTCGAGTCCTTGAAAGCCCTTCTTAGACGGTACGATGCCGAGGGTCGGGAAGGGGTGGTGCTCAAATCTCGAGACGCCCGGATTTACGTGAAATATGTGACTCCGGTCTCTCATCTCGAAGACATACGGGTGGTTTTTCCTTATTTAGGGGATGTTCCGCAGGAATACATTACTCACCGCCTGGTGCGGTATGTTTTGAGTCGGTGGGAACTCTTCCAGGCCCTTGACGAGGGAGCCTGGCAGGCGGTGGGCCGCAGGATATTCCCGGAACTGGAGAAGCTCCTCGAAAGGATTGATCGGGGAGAGCCGGTGAGTGAGACCTTTCGCCTGAGGTTCCGCACAGAGCGGGCCTTCCAGGCCCTTTTGGCCCATTTCCGCCATGCGCAGGTCAAGGTGGAAGTACGGTCGGCCTGCTGGGAGGAGGGGTATTTGGTAGTGGAGCTGGTCAAAGTCTATCCCCGGGCTACGTCTTTTTGGAAAAACAAGCTTGAGGGTTTTGCGGTGGTGGACTAAGAGTGTCCGTGGTGGCAAGTGGGGGACCTGGCGAAAAACCTTTTTCCGACCAGTTCCCTCAGGAAGAGAAAGCCCAGCAGGATGGCGGCCAGCATAGAGACCAGGCCCGGAGTTTCTCGGGCGGAGGCCACCGATTTCGGGACTAGGTCTCCGGCAAGCTGATCGAAAAGCCATCCCGAAAAGAGGGCTGCAAGGGCCAGCGTCAGGAGATAAAGAGAGGTTATCCTTTTCCCGAAGACCTTGGAGAGAACGGTGAGCGTGGTCACATTGGTGGCCGGGCCGGCCATGAGGAAGACCAGGACACTGCCCGGGCTGAACCCTTTGAGCAGGAGGGCGTAGCCCAGGGGAATGGAGGCCGTAGCGCACAGGTAAAGGGGAAGGCCCAAAAACAGCATGGCCGGGTAAGTTAAACCATGGGCCGAGAGGGTTTGGGCCAGATCCGCCGGCAGAATTAGAGAAACCAGGGCCGCCAGCAGAAAACCGATGAGAAGAGGCCGGGCAATCTCGGCAAAGAGCTCTTCCACCGCGTGGTGCAGAGAGGCTGTGAGTTTTTCGGAAAAAGTGTGAGTATGGGGGGAGCTTTCCGCACAGCAGGCACACTGAAGAAGGGGTGTAGGGACTTCCTGTCGGGCCTGTGTACCAAAGGTGATGGCCAGGGCCACCAGGAGGGCGGCCAGCAGGGCGGACAGGGGGTAAGCCAGGGCAAAGAGGCCTCCGAGGAGCCCATAAGCCAAAAGGATGGCGTCCACGCTGGTCTGAGGGGTGGCCACCAGGAAGGCAAAGGTGGCCGGAAGCCCCGCGCCCTGGCGATAAAGGCCCACCGCGGCCGGAAGGACTCCACAGCTACAAAGGGGTAAAGGCAGCCCTAAGAGGGCGGCCTTGAAGGCCCCGGAAAGAGAGTGCCCGCCCAGGTGGCGCACCAGGAAATCCTCGGGCAGGAAGACCCGGAGCAATCCGGCTATTAAAAGCCCGATCAGGATATAGGGCGCACTTTCAAGGATCAAATGTCCCAGAATCTGAAAATAGGCTCCGAGCATAAAAGGCTCTCACGGACTGGATCTGATCTTCCATTTTACACTCGGCTTCTAAGGTGTCTATAATAGAACATCATGGAACGGGTCTTCGTAGCAGGGGGAACCGGGTTCGTGGGGAGGGCTCTTCTGCGGGCACTTCTTGAACGGGGTTACGAAGTACGGGCCCTGGTGAGAAGCCGGCGTCGGATAGCCGTGCTTCCCGAAGGGGTGAAACCCGTCCTGGGAGACCCTTTAAGGCCCGGTTCCTGGCAGGAGGAGGCCGCGGCCTGCCGGATAGGGTTTAATCTGGTCGGGGCCACCATCTTCCGCCGCTGGAACGAGAGCTACAAACAGCTCATTCGGGATTCCAGGGTGCTTTCCACGAGGATGCTGGGCGAAGCCCTCGCCGGAGGTGAGGGGCGGGTATTGGTAAACGCTTCGGCCGTGGGCTATTACGGGGAGACCGGTGAAGAGGAGATCACGGAGGAGTGTCCTCCGGGCAAGGATTTCCTGGCCCGGGTGTGTGTGGACTGGGAGAGAGAGGCTCTGGAGTTCCAGAAAAAGGGGTTGCGGGTGGCGGTAGCCCGTTTCGGAATCATCCTGGGGGTGGAAGGGGGCGCTCTTCTCAAGATGCTCCCGGTCTTCCGGCTGGGCCTCGGGGGGGCCATAGGCTCGGGGCGGCAGTGGTTCCCCTGGGTGCATCTTGCGGATGCGGTCTCCGGCCTTATCTTCCTGGCGGAAAAATCCGAGGCCGAAGGGCCTTTCAATCTGGTGGCTCCGGGGATCGTTCGACAGAAGGAATTCGCCCGGGAGCTTGGGCGTGTGCTTAAACGTCCGGCCTTCCTCCCCACTCCAGTTTGGGGTCTGCGCCTGATCTTCGGTGAGGTGGCGCAGGTGCTGGCCAGCGGTTGCCGGGCTGTGCCCCGTAAGCTTCTGGCCCTGGGCTTTCGCTTTGCCTTTCCTTATCTCCGGCAGGCCCTGGAAGATCTTTTGCGCAAGAAACACGGAGGTCGACTATGAAGCCCACCTGTTCGCTCTTTGATTTTCTGGAGGAGATACCCGAAAACATTCAGACCGAGATCGAGGTCCTGGGGACTGCCAGGATCGAAAATCCCCTAGATCTTCCTCAGGGCTGTTTCGTGACCGACGATATGCGTATTACTTTACGGGTTTCGGAAAGCTTCCTCCGGGAGGCTGTGGAAAAGGGGTACCGCATCCCCTCGGCCGAACTGGCTGGCCCCAGACCTTACATCTACTTCGATCCCGCCAAGACCAGGGCCGCAGTAGTGACCTGTGGGGGGCTCTGTCCGGGGATAAACGATGTCATCCGTTCCCTAGTGCTTACCCTCTACCACTCTTATGGCGTGCGTCACATTTACGGTATCCGCTACGGGTTGCAGGGGTTCATTCCCGAGTACGGCCACGATGTGGTGGAGCTTACTCCGGAGGTGGTGGCGAGCATTCATGAACTCGGGGGGACCTTTCTGGGCACCTCTCGCGGACATCAGCCCATCGATCAGATAGTGGATGCCCTCGAGCGTATGAACGTGAACATCCTTTTCATGATCGGGGGCGATGGGACCTTCCGGGCCGCGGCCAAGATCAAGGAGGAGATCGCCCGACGGGGATTAAAGATCTCGGTGGTGGGGATTCCCAAGACCATCGATAACGATATCTGGCTGGTCTCGCGGACTTTCGGTTTTGTGACCGCGGTGGAGGAGGCCTGTAAAGCTATTCGCTGTGCCCATACCGAGGCCATCGGGGCCCCCAACGGGATCGGTCTGGTGAAGGTCATGGGGCGTTATTCCGGTTTTATCGCGGCCGCGGCCACGCTGGCCACAAAGGAAGTCAACTTCTGCCTCATCCCGGAGGAGGATTTCGACCTGGAAGGACCTCAGGGGCTGCTTGCGGCCCTGGAAAGACGCCTGGCCGAACGTAAACACGCGGTGATCGTGGTGGCGGAAGGCGCCGGGCAGAAATACGTCCAGGGCGAAAAACCGGAGTACGACGCCTCGGGCAACCTGAAGTTGGGTGACATCGGGACCTTTCTGCGGGATCGGATAAAGGAGTATTTCAAAGAAAAGGGACTCGAAGTTTACGTGCGCTACATTGATCCCAGTTACATCATCCGGAGTGTGCCGGCCTGTGTGGACGACCGCATCTACTGCGGCTTTCTGGGGCAGTACGCCGTGCATGCGGCCATGGCCGGCAAGACCGGACTCATGATAAGCTATCTCAACCATCATTACGTGCATCTTCCCCTTTCAGAGGCCGTCAAGCGCCGTAAGCAGGTGAATACCCGGAGCCGCTTCTGGCTTTCGGTCCTTGAGTCCACGGGACAGGGTAGGCTTAGGAATGAGTAAGGATAAAAGGCTATTACGCAAACTTTACCACTACGCTATCGACGGGGCCTTTTGTGTGATCATCTTTGCGCTCCTGATCGCTCTGGCAGTAGGCATTGTGCGGACTTTAGCCGAACTTAGTCTAACCATTACCGAAGCCAGTGTGAGACTGGGTTTTAAGGATCTCATAACTAATGTTCTTTCTCTCATCGTGGTACTCGAACTGGTGAGGGCTTTTGTGGATTACTTTGAGCACGACCGGGTGCGGCTGGAGATTTTGGTGGAGGTGGTCATAGCTTTCTGTCTGCGAGAAATGCTGTTGCACATCTTCGAGGGAAAGATTCGGGGCCTTGAGACCCTGTGGTGGGCGGGGGCGATTCTTCTTCTTATTGTAGGGCGGACGCTGGCAGTGGTCTATTCTCCGGAGAAAGCAAGTTTTAAGAAGTCTTCGGTATAATCCGGAGAACCTGCTCCAGGGTATTGGTTACTCGAAGAGCTCGGAAGAGGCGGGCGAAGGTCTCGGCTAGACTCTCCATGATCGAAGCCTTGACTTTCTCGGGAAGATCCCACCAGTCTTTCTTGAAGACTCCGAAGGCTTTTTTGCGGGTTTTGTAGAGGAACTGGGCTTCCGTCCAGCCTTCCTTCCATTCCTTCCTTAGGTTTTCCTTGAGATAAGCGTATATCTTCTCTCTGAACTCTGCGGGGAGGGCCGGATGATCGAATATGATGTTCTGGAAACCCGTAGCTAGATGGATTTCAGCGCAGCCTGCATCAGGGAAGAGGTGGAAATATTCTTCCGGCAGGGTGGAGGCTCCGTGCTGAACCGCCCCGGCCAGCCCGTACTCCTTGCGGGCGATCTCGGAAAGGACTCGCAGGGTCTCGAAATCTATCTGAACCTTGGCCACCGAGCCATCCGGTAGCACCACTCCTCCGTGGCTCGAGCCCGTCTGCACACTGATCTTGGAAAGGCCATTCTTCCCTTTGAAACACCGGTTGAACCCCTCCATGAAAGCCCGCAATTCCTCGGGACGGCTGTTGTGTCCCCCGATTTCGCCGATTTCGCCTCCCAGGTTCACCGTTACGCCCTCGGGTTCCAGCGAGCGCACAAAGGCTGCCAGTTCCGCCGTGAGTTCGTAGTTCGGACGTTGCTGTTCCTCAAGAGTCTCTTTTGAGAGATCCACCAGGGTGGAAGCATCGATGTCGAGGTTGTAGAATTCAGCCTCCAGGGCCTCACGGATAAGGCTCTTGAGGTTTTCCTTTTCCGCTTGAGGGTGGGCCAGAAAAGCCTTGCGGTTGGCCTGGAAATGGTCGCCCTGGATGAAGACCGGTCCGGGGAATTCTTCTCGCGCCGCCGCAGCTAGGATTACGGCCGCGTATTCGAGCGGTCTCTGGCGGGTATAGCCCATCTCCGAACGGGCGATCTCAAGAATGACGGCCCCTACCGAAAGCTTGCGAGCCACCCGGAAGAGGGTGCGGGCTACGTCATAGGTGAGCCCTCGGATGTTGATGGCCGGCACGGTGAAACTCGGAAACTCCCGGGCCATCTCCCGGTAAAGGGGATAGATGGAGGCCGGTCTGGCTCCGAGGGCCTTGGCCCTTTCCTTCAGGGCCCGAAGGCGTCTCTCCTTTTCAGGCCCCTCGGCAAAGACCGCCTCGTAGACTTCCTGATCGAGCGTTTCCGGACGCATAAGACCTCCAAAGATTTGACTTAACTCATTTTAACACAATTCCCTTCCGGGGCATAAATCTTTTTGCTATGCTTTTATAAAAATTACGGCCCTTCGGGAGCCTAGAAGGGCATGCGGGGGAGGTAAGAACCCCCCGTGGGGAGGATAAAAGGGTTTAAGGAGGAGAGAATGCGGAGAATAAGGCTTGAGTGGATCCTACTGGCGCTTATGGTCCTAGGGGCGTTCGTTCCGGCCCTGGGAGTGGTGGAAAGACCCTGGGTTTTCCTTTTCCCAGCCGGGGTTCTGATTTTGGCCCTGGTGGTGGCGGTGAAGGAAAAGAAGGCTTCCTCGGCCTGTCTTCGTGTTCTCCCCCGGTTTTCGGACTACATACACCTGGAATTTCGAGAAGGGGTTTGTGGCCGAGAGATTCCCGGGGCCGAACCGGTGCTTGACAAGGCTATGAACTTCGTGGCCTTGGTCTCGGGCTATCTCTTTACCATGCATCAACAGGCCCGTGTTCTTTCTGAAATCAAGGACTTTCTGGGAGAGGTGGCCGAGAAACTGGTCAATTTTCATGAGAAAACCGATGCCCTTTCCCTTGAACTTTACAACTCCGCGCAGCAGGCGGCCCAGGATGTGGAGGTCCTTTCCCGGGCTCTTGCGGACCTCAACACCGCAGCCAGCGAGATCGCGGGAAGCATAACCCATACCGCCCAGAAGACCTCCGAGGCCCGTGAGAGGGCGGTGGAGGCCAAAACCACCATCGAGAAGCTTCTTGAGAGCACCGAGAGGATCGGCTCCGTGGCCCAGGTGATAAACGAGATCGCGGATCAGACCAATCTTCTGGCGCTAAACGCCACCATCGAGGCCGCGCGGGCCGGTGAGGCCGGAAAGGGTTTCGCGGTGGTGGCCAACGAGGTGAAGGAGCTTGCCCGGCAGACCGCCGAGGCCACCAAGGAGATCGCCAACATCATCTCGGAGATCCAGAACGAGACCCGGAACGCCGTGGACGCGGTGGAGAGCATCACCAGCGGGGTGCTCGAGATAAACGAACTCGCCACCACCATCGCCTCAGCCAGCGAGGAACAGACTGCCACCATCTCCGACATCACCCGGAATATAGAGAATGTGCAGGCTGTGGTGCAGAAGACCTATGACTACTCCCAGACCCTCATGCAGCACACCAAGGAATCCGTGCAAGTGAAGACCATGGTGGAGGCCTTTCGCGTGGCCATGGAAAGCGTGACCATGGAAAACAACATGCTCCTTCACGGCCTGGTGGTGGAGGACCGTTTCACGGAAAGTGTAAGGGATTGTCTTGAGGCCTTCACCCGGATTTCCCTGGTGCTCCTTAAGCACTACGAATGGATAAACGAGGTCTTAAACGGTATCATCGTGGGCAAACCGCCCGAGGTCCAGCTCGATCCTCATCGCTGCGCCCTGGGGCAGTTCCTCGAGGCTTATGAACCCCCCAACTCGAGGGTGGAGGCCATTCTCGCGGAGCTCAAGCCCGTTCACGAGGAGTTTCACCGCACCGCGGCCGACATTCAGGAGCGGCTCGCCAGGGGAGATCAGGCCGGGGCCATCGAGGTCTTCCGCCGGGAGACCCTCGCCCGTTTCTTCCGCATCACCGAGCTTTTCGGACGCTGGCTCTCTGAGGTAAGCGATCGGAAGGTCGAAGGCCTTGATCTCTCGGACCTTTACCGGGAGGAGGAAGAATTCATGACCTTCGGGCCGGAGCTTGAGACCGGGATCTCGGAGATCGACCAGCAGCACCGCAAACTCGTCTCCCTGGTGAATCGTCTCTACCGGGCCATAAAGAGCGGGGAAGGAAACGAGGTCCTGGGGGAGATCCTTAACGAACTTGTGGCCTATACCGACTATCATTTCAAGACCGAGGAGTACTACTTCGATAAATTCGGCTATCCCGAGGGCGCACTCCACAAGGAGATCCACCGCAAGCTCACGGCCCAGGTGCTCTCCTTCAAGGAAAAGTTCGAGCGCGGGGAGGCCACCCTCTCCTACGATCTCTTAAATTTCCTCAAGGACTGGTTGGTGAACCATATCGGTAAGACCGACAAGAAGTATGCACCCTTTCTGCAGGAGAAAGGGCTCAGGTAAGGGAAGCCTGTAGACGACGGAGGGCCTCCTCGAAGAGCGCCTGTTCCTCTTCGGAGGGGGCCTTCCCGCTGACTTCCCGTATAAAGATTTCAAGGAGTTCCCGTGGGTTCCAATGATGGGTACTTTCAGGCAGAAGCAGTCTTTCTGATGGTCCCCTGAGATTGGGCGTTTCCAGGGCCAGGAGCTGAGGAAAGAGCTTCCGCAGCCGCTCAAAGGCCTGGGGGACCGGAGTTTCGTCTTCTAGGATAACTTTTACGTAGGCCGAGCTTGGGGACTCTCTCAGAATCTGTTGGAAGAGACCCCGGATGATCTTCAACTCCCGGGGCGGAGCGAGAGGGATAAATTCGGGGGATATCCGGCCACTCGCGGAATCGATTTCGAAGAGCCAGACCCCTTTGTTCACTCCGGCCTCGGAGAAAGAGAGGGGATAGGGTGATCCCGGGTAATAGATGTGTTCCTCTGGTTGTTGGGCCTGGTGGAGGTGCCCCAGAAGGACCAGATGAAAGCCCCGGAAGATTTCGGCCGGCAACCCCTCCTCTCCTCCTACCCAGAGATCTACCTCCGAGTCCCCCTTCTTTCCCCCTTCCACGAAAAGGTGTCCGACGAAGATACGGAACCCTTCAAAGGGCGGAAGATTTTCCAGAAGAAGCTCCCAGAGCTTCTCGCCCCCGCCGGAGAATGATTCCGGAAGCTGGCCTCGACGCTCAAGGATCTCCTTCAGATGCAGGGGAGTAAGGTGGGGGGCCAGGTAGAGAGAGATTGCTTCCCCTCGCAGGGGCTCAGAGAGAAGGTCCTCCTCTACGGCTACATGGATCCGGAGCCGGGCCAGGAGTTCCCGGGCGAAAGCCAGACGCTCCCGGCTGTCGTGGTTTCCCGGTATGAGGACCACCGTGGCCCCGCTTTCGTTCAGACGGGTCAGAATCTCTCCCAGGAGGCTTACGGCCTCGGCCGGGGGTACCGGCCGGTCGAAGATGTCCCCGGCCACTACCACCAGGTCAGGCCTAAGGTCCCTTACCAGGGGTAGGAATTCGGTCTCGAAAAAACGGGCCTGATCCTCGGTGAGGTGTATCCCGTAGAAGAGTTTTCCCAGATGCCAGTCGGCGGTGTGGAGGATCCTCACGGATCAGCTTCTTTGCGTTTCGAGGTCTCGGGCTTCCTCTTTCAGGGCCTCTCTGGCTCTGGCCAGGGCCTCGCGCACCCGCTCCGGGGCTGTGCCCCCTAAAGTCCGCCGGCGGGCCACCGAACCTTCCACCGTAAGCCATTGATAAACGTCTTCTCCGATGAGCTCAGAGAACCGCTGGAGTTCTTTGAGGGGGATCTCCCAGAGTTTGAGGCCCTTTTCCTCGGCGTAGGCCACGATCCGCCCTACCACGTGGTGGGCCTCCCGAAAAGGAAGCCCCTTGAGGACCAGGTAGTCGGCCAGATCGGTGGCGGTGGTGTGTCCCTCTTCGGCCGCGGCCCTCATCCGCTCGGCCCGGGGGGTGAGGCCCTCGACCATGAGGCCCGCCAGTTTGAGGGAACGCTTCAGGGTGTCCGCGGTATCGAAGACCGGTTCCTTGTCTTCTTGGAGGTCGCGATTGTAAGCGAGGGGTAACCCTTTCATTACGGTGAGAAGGGCCATCAGATTCCCGTAGACCCTGCCGGTTTTCCCCCGGATGAGCTCCGCCACATCGGGGTTTTTCTTCTGGGGCATGATGGAGGAGCCGGTGCAGAGGGCATCCGGGAGATCCACGAAACCGAACTCTGGACTCATCCAGAGGATGATCTCTTCCGAAAGCCTTGAAAGGTGCATCATGGTGAGGGCGGCGTTGAAGAGGAACTCCAGGGCGAAATCCCGGTCGGAGACGGCGTCCAGGCTGTTTTCCGCCGGGCGATCAAAACCCAGAAGCCGGGCCGTGAGCTCCCGGTCGAGGGGATAGGGTGTGCCCGCGAGTGCGGCTGAACCCAAGGGACAAACTCCAAGGCGTTTTAAGGCCTCCCGGAAACGTTCGGCATCCCGGGAGAACATCTGGTAGTAGGCCAGGAGATGGTGTGATAGAAGGACCGGTTGAGCGTGCTGGAGATGAGTGAAACCGGGAAGAACCAGGCCGAAGACCTCTTCGGCTTTGTCCACCAGGGCCTGACGCAGAGTTCGCAGGAGGCTCAGGATCTCCTGGGTCTCATCCCTGAGGTAGAGACGAAAATCCGTAGCTACCTGGTCGTTTCGACTCCGGCCGGTATGGAGTTTGCCCGCCAGAGGACCGATCTTTTCCCGGAGGGCCTGCTCGATGTTCATGTGCACGTCCTCTAGCTCCCGGCGGAAAACGAACCGGCCTTCGCGTATCTCCTCCTCGATTTCTCGGAGTCCACGGGATAGCTTTTCGGCTTCAGCCTCGGTCAGGATCCCAGCCGCCCTGAGGGCTTCCACATGGGCCAGGTTCTGGCGTATATCGTGCAGGGCCAGTCTCCGGTCGAAGGAGACCGATTCCGTAAACTCTTCCACCAGTTCGTGGGTGGCCTCCCTGAAACGGCCTCCCCAGGGCTTGTCTATATCCGCCATACGATTCGGCCTCCCACCATGGTCAACACGGCTCGGCCCTGCATCTCCCACCCCAGGAAAGGACTGTTCTTGCTTTTAGAGTGCAGGTTTTCCTCGGTGACTACCCAGACCGCCTCCGGATCGATGAGGGTGAGATCCGCCGGGGCCCCCGGTTTTAGCGAGCCCCCGGGCACCCTGAGAATACGGGCCGGGTTGGTGGAAAGGAGCTCGGCCATGCGCAGGGGAGAAATGATCCCCTCCCGAACCAGTTTCAGGGTGAGTGGCACCGCAGTTTCAAGCCCGATCAGGCCAAAGGCCGCGGCTGGGAACTCCACCGCCTTTTCCAGCGGGCTGTGCGGGGCGTGATCCGTAGCAATGGCGTCTATCACCCCCTCGGCCAGGGCCTGACGCAGGGCCTCCCGATCCGTTTCGCTTCTCAAGGGGGGGTTTACCTTGGCGTTGGTGTTATAGCCCAGAACGGCTTCCTCGGTGAGGGTGAAGTAATGGGGCGCGGTCTCGGCGGTCACCGGTAGGCCCTCTTCTTTGGCCCGGCGGATAAGGGCCACACTGCCCGCGGTGGAAACATGGGCCAGGTGGATAGGATGACCGGTGAGCTTGGCCAGCGCCACCTCTCGAAAGATGGCTACCTCTTCGGCCTCGGTCGGGATGCCTTTGAGTCCCAGCCGGGCCGAAATCGGCCCTTCGTTGACCTGACCCCCGGCGGAGAGTCCGGGCTCCTCGGCATGGGAGATCACCGGAAGGTCGAAACTTCGGGCATACTCCAGGGCCAGGCGCATGAGGCCGGCGTCTTTAACCGGGTGTCCGTCGTCTGAGACCGCCACCGCTCCGGCCTTCCGGAGTTCTCCGAAGGGGGCCAGCTCCTCGCCTTTTTGCCCTCTGGATATACAGGCTACCGGATAGATCCTTACCAGGTTAACCTCTCGGGCCCGGGATAGGATGTAGCGGGTGACTTCGGGGGAATCGTTAGGGGGACGGGTGTTCGGCATACAGGCCACGGCGGTGAACCCCCCGGCCGCCGCGGCCCGCGAGCCGCTCTCAAGGTCCTCCTTCCATTCCTCTCCGGGTTCCCGGAGGTGAACGTGCATGTCAATGAGCCCGGGCATGAGCCAGAGCCCACAGGCCTCGATCACTTCAGTTTGCGCGTCGGCGGGTATCTCGCGGTCAAGGGCCGCAATGCGTCCGTCTTCAACCAGGAGGTCTCCCTCCTGGTCCAGTCCTTGTGAGGGATCCAGAATACGGGCCTTGCGTATGAGGGTCTTCAAAGTTTAAGTGCTGACTTTGCGTTTTTCCCACCAGTCAATCAAGAGAACCACCACACCTACCCCTATAGCTATGGAACCTAAAATAAGAGCGCTTACTTCGGGACTCATTCACTTTTTCCTCCTCGTTCCAGAAGGATTATTCCTGCAACACATGAACTCAAGAGCTTTGCAAAACCTTTCCTCCCCCTCTGGGGGAGGCGGGGAGGGGGTAAAAATCCATTGGTTTCTCCCTCCCCTGGCCCCTCCCAAAGGGAGGGGAATCAAATTATACAAAAGTCTCAAGCCTATAATCAGTATAGAAACCTCTGAATAACATCCCCCTCCCTTCGGGAGGGGATAGGGGAGGGGAAGAAAACCCTTGAATTTTCCCCTCCCAAACCCTCCCCCACAGGGGGAGGGAGACTTTTTCAGAGGTTTTAGTATAACAAATACTGGCAGAAGTGTATAAGGATATCTTTGACCGGAGACTATAGGGGTAACGATTCCGGCCACTATTAGAGCCAGGGCCAGATGGAGAAGCCATTTGCCGGGTTCATAAAGGGTATGAGGTTTCATAAGGAGCTTTCGCGGCTTTTAAGAAGCAATAATAAAAGGGCCATTCTTACCGCTACGCCGTTTTCCACCTGATCCAGGATGACCTGTCCGGGAAAATCCTCAAGCTCGGGCGAGAGTTCCACGCCCCAGTTGATGGGGCCGGGGTGCATGAGGATAGCCCCTTCGGCTGCCCGGGAAAGTACCCGGCGGTTCAGGCCGAAGAAACGGGCGTACTCGTGAAAGCCCGGAAAGAGCATTCGGCCGTGTCTTTCCTTCTGGACTCTCAGGGCGATCACCACGTCCGCCCCTTCCACGGCTTCTTCCAGCCTGACACACACCCGGGCTCCCAGGGCCTCCTTTTCGGAAGGCAGTAGGGTCCCCGGGCCGGAAACGTAGACTTCGGCCCCCATCTTGCGGAAGGCCAGGATGTCGGAGTGGGCCACCCGGCTGTGCCGGATATCTCCGATAATGGCCACCTTCAGACCGCGGAGATCCCCCTTTTTCTCCCAGACCGTAAGCAGATCCAGCAGGGCCTGGGTGGGATGCTCATGAAAGCCGTCCCCGGCGTTGATGACCGGCAGCTCCAGGTGCTGAGCCACGAAATGGGGAGCCCCGGAGGCCGGATGTCGGATGACGAAAAGATCCGGCCCCATGGCCTGGAGGTTTTTCACGGTATCCAGGAGATTTTCGCCCTTTTCCAGGCTGCTTCCGCGGGCTGAGAAATTCAGGACTTCGGCCGAAAGCACCTTGGCCGCTCTCTCGAAGGAAAGACGGGTACGGGTGCTCGGCTCAAAAAAAAGGTTGGCCACCACTTTGCCCCGCAGGGTGGGCACCTTGGGGATGGGGCGTCTCAGGATTTCCTTAAGATTAAGGGCGGTCCTTAAGACAACCAGGATATCCTCTTCCGAAAGGGGGCCGATCTCGAGAAGATGCCGGTGGGGGAACTCTATACCCATAGACCTTTTCCTATTTAGCCGAAACCTAGGAGGAGGGTCAAGCCCTCGACTTGCCTCATTAAAAATCTATTCGAAAACCATTTCGTTGCCTCATTTAAAAATCTACTCGAAAGTCTTTAACCTCCTCCCTGAGATCATTTTCCCAGGGAGGAGGATGTCATGCCTAAATTTCCAA
>WFPH01000013.1 GCA_015487645.1 Thermosulfurimonas sp.
ATCCTCCGGGGCAGCACGGGCAGGCCCAGCTGCGGGTAAAGCTTTCGGACTATGGGATCCGGCTGCGGGAGAAGCAGAAGGTAAAACGCATGTACGGGGTCTCGGAGAAGCAATTTCGTCGCTACTTCGAGAAGGCCGTCCGCATGAAGGGGCAGGCCGGACACAACCTGCTTCAGCTTCTGGAGCGACGGCTGGACAATGTGGTTTACCGGCTGGGTTTTGCAGCCTCGCGGGCCCAGGCCCGTCAGATGGTGGCCCACGGCTGGTTTAAGGTGGACGGAAAGACGGTGGATATTCCCTCCTATCTGGTGGATCCGGGAGAGGTGATCGAGCTCAAGGAGAAGTATCGGAATAATCCCCAGGTTCAGGAAAATCTGGAGGCCGTGGCCCGGCGCGGGATCCCGCAGTGGCTGGAACTGGATGCGGAAAACTTCCGGGGCGTGGTCAAGGCCTTGCCGACCAGGGAAGACATCACCATGCCCATCCAGGAAAGCCTGATCGTGGAGTTCTACTCCCGCTAAAAAGAGACCGGGGTGGAGATATGAACACTTTGATAGAAAAGGTAGGGAATGTAGTTTTGATTCGACCTCAGGAGATAAAAGTCCATCGGGACTCGCGTCCACCTTACTACGGAAAGTTTATTATCGAGCCTTTTGAGCGGGGATTCGGTACCACCATAGGGAATGCTTTGCGACGGATATTGCTTTCCTCCATTCCGGGTGCGGCTATTACCGCGGTTCGTATCGAGGGAGCGGCCCATGAGTTTACCAATCTGCCCGGAATCATCGAGGATGTTACCGATATCATCCTCAATCTCAAGGGAGTGCGGTTCCGGTTGAAGGGAGAGGGGCCCTATGTATTTCGCCTGGAAAAACGGGGCGAGGGAGAGGTCAAGGCCGGGGATATTGATACCGAAGGCCTGGCCGAGGTGGTGAATCCCGAGCATCATATCGCCACCCTGAACAAAGACGGGGTGCTTTCCATGGAACTTCAGGTGGAGATGGGGCGGGGGTACATTCCGGCGGATTACGACCGTCAGAAACAGAAGATCGGGATTATTCCGGTAGATGCGGTATTTTCTCCCATTGTTCGGGCCAACTTTTCCGTTACCCAGACCCGGGTGGGAAAAAGCAGTGAATTCGATCGGCTGGTGCTGGAGGTCTGGACCGACGGAACCATAGACCCGGAGGAAGCGGTTCGCCGGGCGGCCCATATCCTGCGGGAGCAGCTGATCATCTTCGGAGAGGAAAAAGCGGACCTCGAGGTTCCGAGAGAAGAGGAGCAGGAGAAAAAGGTTCTGGAGGAGTATCTTAACCAACCGGTGGAGACCCTGGAGATTTCCTCCCGTTCTCTTAATTGTCTGCTTAATGCCGGAATCAAATATATCGGCGATCTGGTTACCCGTACCGAAGCGGAGATGCTTCGAATCAAGAATTTCGGGAAGAAATCCCTTGAGGAGATCCGGGATCGTCTCAAACAACTGGGGCTGGACTACGGGATGCCTATAGAATGGCAACCTCCGGAGGAAAAATGAGCCAAAGGAGCGGGCTATGAGACACCGAAAGAGAAGTCGTCGGCTGGTTACCAAATGGGAACATCGAATTTCCCTGATGCGCAATCAGGTTACGGATCTTCTGCGCCACGGGCGTATTACCACCACCCTGGCCAAGGCCAAGGAGTTGCGTCGGGTGGCGGATCGCATGATTACCCTGGCCAAACGGGGGGATCTGGCCTCCCGGCGCCGGGCGCTGGCCTTCATCCGGGACAAGGCAGTAGTAAGGAAACTCTTCGGCGAACTGCGGGAGAAATACATGGATCGTCCCGGGGGTTACACCCGGATCGTGAAGATCGGCCCGCGGCGCGGGGATGCAGCCATGATGGCCATCGTGGAATTGGTGGAGGAGAAGCTTCAGCATAAGCGTTCCAAAAAGAAGATCGAGGCGGAGAGGAAGGCCGAAAAGGAGATTCGCGAGGCTCTGAAGAAGGAAGAGGCGAAAACTTCTGAGGAGCCAAAAGCCGAGGCGGCTCCTTCGGAAGAGGAGACCTCGAGCCCTCAAGTCGAGGACGCATCCTCCGGGGAAGTCTCAAGCGAGGATCAAGCTAAGGTCTCACCCGGGTCTGAAACTTCCAAGGCAGTCTGAGTTTTCTTCCTAACGCCCAAAC
>WFPH01000014.1 GCA_015487645.1 Thermosulfurimonas sp.
GAGTCCATCGTTGCGGGCATCAAGATCAAGGCCCATCCGGACTTTCGCCTCTGCGTAACCATGAACGAGGATGCCTCAACCTTTGACCTTCCGGAATACATTGATTCCCGGCTCAAACCCCAGATCTTTGTGGACTTCCCCGAGGCCGAGGAGGAAAGGGAGATCCTGCGGGCCAATCTTCCCTTTGCCGAAGAAGACCTCCTCAATTACCTTGTGGCCTTCCTTCAGGCCGCACACCGCGAGGGCGAGCCCTACAGCGTGCGCGACGGGGTGAACATCGGTCGCTATGCCTTAAAACGCCTGCGGTTTGAGTCTGGGAAGTCCCTCTCCGAGGTCCTCCGGGAGGCCGTCTTTCAGGTCCTCGGTCCGGAGGCCCTGGTTTATTTCCCGGAAAAGGACACCCCGCGCGAAAGGCCGCGCCTTCGGCCGGTAAACTGAGCCATGCTCAGGCTCTCCCACCGGGGAACCGAAATCTTTATCCTTCCGGTGCTTCACGGAAGGCTTGAGTTCGCCCAGGCCGTGCACCGGAAGCTTGCCGAGATCGCCCCTGAGGCCGTGGCCGTGGAATATCCCGAAACCCTCGCCGGGCCTCTTATTCGGGCCGTAAAACGCCTCCCCTACCTTTCGGTGGTAAGCTACACCGAGCGGGACGGGACCGAGGTGTATCTTCTGGTTGAGCCGGTGGAACCCCTCATTGAGGCCGCAAGGTGGGCCACGGAGCGGGGGCTTCCGGTCTTTTTCGTGGATCTTGATCTTGAGGGCTACCCGGAAAGGGAGGAGCCCTTCCCGGATTCATATCTGGTCTATCGGCTAAGCTACGAACGGTATGTAGAAGAGGCCCTGCGGTGCGATTTCCGGAAGACTCCGGAGGATGAGCAACGGGAGCTGGCCATGGCCTGCGGACTGAAGCGACTTTGCGGAAGGTTTTCCCGGGTGGCCTTGGTCTGCGGCCTTGTCCATGCCAGAGGGGTGGCCGAACTTCTACCTCGTGATCTTCCGGCCCCTTTCCCCCCCATAAAACAGAGAGCGGCCCGTCTTTTTCATCTTCCTTTTGATTCCTCGCGGGAGGTCCTTTCGGAGATCGGGTTTTTCCAGGGGGCCTACGAGGAGGCCCGGAAGAAGGGCGCCTTGCCGCTTGACCGCCTTCGACTTCACGAAGGCCTCCTCCACCGGGCCTGTAAAGCCTACGAACGGGAATTCAGGGAAAACCTTTCCCCGCGGGATCTTTCCGTGCTCCGCCAGTTTGCCCGAAACTACGCCCTTCTTACCACGCGCCTTACCCCGGATTTTTATCAGCTCCTTGTCGCCGCCCGGGGCGCAGGCGGCGACGACTTCGCCTGGCACCTCTGGGAGGTCGGAACCCGCTATCCCTACCAGACCGAAACCCCGGACCTCATGCCCCTTGAGATTCGCCTGGAGGACCTGGAAAAACCCCACCGGAAGATCCGGTTTTTCCGGCGCCTAAAACCCCTTCACCGCCGGCGCCTCATTCCCGTAAAAAGGAGACCTCCGGAAAGACGCCGCGGAGAGTGGAAAGAGGCCTTCCGGGGCGGAAACATCTGCTCCTTTCCTCCCGAGGACCTCGTGATTGAGAACTTCGGCCGCGAGGTCATGCGCCGGGCCTTAAGGGTGCTTTCCGAGGAACTCAGGCGGGTTGAACCCTTCGTGGCCTCCATGAAAGACGGCCCGGACCTAAGGGAGACCATCCGCCGCTGGCACGAAGGCCGCCTCTACGTGCGGGAGGAGCCGGTGGTCTCCGGGCGGGCCGGCTCCGTGGTGGTCATCTTTGAGGAGGACGAGGGGCCCCGGGAGGAATATCCCTGGAAACTCACCTGGCACGGGGAACACGAGGAGGAATCGGACATGGCCTTTTACGCCACCCCGCCCGGGGAGGTGGTCATCGGCCCGGGGATCTCCCGCTGCGTTTACGGGGGCTTCATGCTCACCTATCCCCCCATGCGGGTCTATGATGTGTGGAGCGACCCCTACTTTGACTTCGCCCGCGGAAAGGCCGAAAGGCTGCTCCTTGCCGGCATCGACTCCTCGCTTGAGCGCTATGTGGTCTATGTGGCCCGGAGGCCGCCCTCGGCCCTGGCCAAGACCTTTGCCGCCCGCCA
>WFPH01000015.1 GCA_015487645.1 Thermosulfurimonas sp.
GCGGGACCCTCTGCTACCAAGGCCCTTCTCCATTCACGAATTGGCCGAAGGCCGTCTGGGCCTGCTTTATCAGGTGCGTGGTTCTGGGACCCGGATGCTCTCGGCTCTGCGTCGGGGAGATTTTCTCGAAATAGACGGTCCCCTCGGTCGACCTTTTCCTATTCCCGAAGAGGGCCCGGTCTGGCTGGTGGCCGGTGGCATAGGGGTGGCCCCTTTCCTTTTTTACCTCCAGAAGCTCCGGGAAAAAAAGATCTCCGCCCGTCTCTTCTACGGGGGACGCCGCCGGAACGATCTCCTGAGGCTCAGGAGGTTCTCGGCCCTGGCCAAGACCGTTACGGTGACCGAGGACGGATCCCACGGCTTAAAAGGTCTGGTGACCACCCCGTTAAAGGACGCCCTGGAGGGGACCAGGCCGGCTCTGATCTTGGCCTGCGGACCGCCGGGTATGCTTCAGGCCGTGGGAATGCTGGGGGAACTTTACCGGGTCCCCACCTACCTCTCGCTGGAAGCCATGATGGCCTGTGGGCGAGGGCTCTGCCTGGGCTGTGCCCTGCCCCGGCGCGGTAGGGGTTATCTCAAGGTCTGTGTGGAAGGCCCGGTGGTGGACTCAAGGGAGGTCGACCTTGAAGCCTTGGTCTGAAATACCAGGCCTCTACCTGACCAATCCCCTGATGCTGGCCTCGGGCACCTGGGGCTTTGGGGAGAACCTCTCCCGGGAGGTCCTTACGGCCGTGGGGGCCCTGGTTAGCAAGGGCATCTCGTTAAAACCCCGTCCGGGCAATCCTCCGCCCCGGCTCTCTGAGGCCCCTTGTGGTCTGGTCAACTCCATCGGTCTCGAAAACCCGGGGCTTGCGGTCTTCCGGGAAAAGATCCTACCGAGGCTCCTTTCCTACGGGCCACCGGTCCTGGTAAACATCCTGGGAGAAAGCGAGGAGGAGTTTTCCCGGCTGGTGGAAGGCCTGCGGGAGTCCGGGGTAGCCGGCTTCGAGGTCAACATCTCCTGTCCCAACGTCAGGAAAGGTGGCATAGCCTTCGCCCGCGACCCCGAAGGGGTCTTCCGCCTAGTAAAAAGGTTGCGTAGCCAGTGGGAGGGTTTTCTTACGGTCAAACTTTCCCCGGTGGGCCCGGTGGAGGAAGTAGCCCTGGCCGCGGAGGAGGCCGGAGCCAGCGCCCTTACCTGTGCCAACACCTACCCGGCCCTTACCGTGGATCTCGCAGGCCGCAAACCGCGTCTCCACCCGGGAGGGCTTTCCGGACCGGCCATAAAACCCCTCACCCTGCGCCTGGTTTATGAGCTTTCCCGGAAAGTCAAAATCCCCCTCATCGCCTCCGGTGGTATACTCTCCGGGCGCGACGCTTACGAATACCTTCTCTGCGGAGCCAGGGCCTTCCAGGTGGGCACCGCTACCTTGATCGACCCCGAGGCCCCCAGGCGCATACTTTCCGAGCTTGACGCCCTCCTCAAAGACCGCTAAAAGCAAAGTATGCGCAAGCTGATCTGTGTTCTCCTGGGGCTTCTTCTTTCGGGTTGCGTAGCCTCCCAGCAAGAGATACAGGACCTCTCTGTCCGGGTTGCGGCCCTGGAAAGCCAGGCCAACCTCCAGGAAAAAAGACTCGCCGAGATCCAAAAAGGACTGCGGGATGAAGCGCGGAGGCTTTCGGCCCTGGAGAAGCGGCTCTCGGCCCTGGAAAAAGAGACCGGGGCGTTAAGCGAGAAGCGGGCCGAGATCCTGGCTGAGATCGAAAGAACGCGGGCTGAGATCGCCCGTTTGAACGGGCTCTTTGAGGAGCTTTCCTATCAGCAAAAGCAGGATCGCGAGGCCTTTTCGGAATTCCAGGGCGAGGTCCTGAAACGCTTAACGGCCCTGGAGAAGGGCCAGCCTACGGTTAAGCCCTCCCGGAAAGCCGAAGGTCCTTCCGAGAAGAAACCTTCGGAAGAGGCCCTTTATCAGGAAGGGCTTTCGGCCATGAAACAGAAGAAATATGAAGCGGCTCGCCGGGCCTTTCGACGTTATCTGGAGCTTTATCCGGAAGGAAAATACGCCGCCAACGCTTACTTC
>WFPH01000016.1 GCA_015487645.1 Thermosulfurimonas sp.
GACGCCCTTCTTCTTTGAGGCGGCGCACCACACGGACACATCGGCCACAAAGCTTCGGGAATTCCGTATCTTCGCCCACCTCCGGTCGCCACTGCCAACAGCGTTCGCACTTGCGCCCCGGGGCCCGACGGATCAGCACCTTGAGACCCGGAACCTCCTCGCTCTCAAAGAAAACTTCCCTCTCCCGGGGGGCGGGAAGCTCATCGAGCACCTCAAAGGAGGAAACGATGGTGAAGTAAGCCCACCAATCCCGATCGGCAAAGAAGGCCCTCTCCTCCTGGGGAACGCTCACCAGGACCTCGGCCTCAAGGGAACTCCCGATAAGCTCCGTACCTTTGCGGGCTTCTTCGAGAGCTCGAGTGATCTGGCTTCGCAGGAGAAGAAGCCTGCGCCACCGTTCCGCAAAATCCGAACCGGGATCCGGCCAGGTGACCTCGGGGAAAGAAAGGAGATGCACGCTTTCGGACTCGCGGCGGAAAGGAAAGTGCTGGTAAAGGTCTTCGGCGGTAAAGGAAAGGATGGGCGCCATAAGGCGCACCAGAGCCTCAAGGGCTAGGTAGAGTACGGTCTGCGAAGCTCTCCGGAGGGAATCCTCTGGATGTTCGCAGTAGAGACGATCCCGATTGATATCGATGAAAAGAGAGGAAAGCTCCACCACACAGAAGCGGTGCAGCTCATGGACTACCAGGTGGAACTCGTAGTCTTCATAGGCCTTTTTCACCCGCCGGATGAGCTCCGCCAGGCGGAAAAGGAGATAACGCTCGAACTCCGGCAGTTTATCCCAGGGCTGACGGTCTTTCTCCGGATCGAAGTCGTGAAGCACTCCCAGAAGGTAACGCCCGGTGTTACGGATCTTGCGGTAGGCTTCCACCAAGTGTCTCAGGATTTCATCGGAGAGCCGGATATCCTCCCGGTAATCCTCCGAAGCAACCCAGAGTCGGAGGATCTCTGCTCCGTATTTCTGAATGATATCCTGGGGATGGATGACATTTCCGAGGCTCTTGGACATCTTGCGCCCCTGACCATCCACCACAAAGCCGTGGGTGAGAACCGCGCGGTAGGGCGGCTTTCCGCGCGTGCCCACCGCACAGAGGAGTGAACTCTGAAACCAACCCCGGTGCTGATCCGAGCCCTCCAGATAAAGATCCGCCGGGAAGGCTAGTTCCGCCCGTCTTTCAAGTACGGCCGCAAAAGAGACCCCGGAATCGAACCAGACATCCAGGATGTCTTCTTCCTTGCGAAATTCCCCGGAGCCGCAACGAGGACAGCGCGCACCCTCAGGCAGCAGGGCCTCCGCCGGCTGTTCGAACCAGAGGTCCGTACCCTCCCTCTCAAAAAGGGCCAGGACCTTTTCGTAATACTTCTCCTCCCGGAGGATCTCTCCACAGGCCCGACAGACGAAGACCGTGATGGGCACCCCCCAGGCCCGCTGACGGGAGAGACACCAGTCCGGACGTTTTTCCACCATGCCCCGAATGCGCTCTCGCCCCCAGCGGGGGATCCAGCGCACTTCCTCGATGGCCGCGAGAGCCTTCTCCCTCAGGCCCCCTTCCTCCATGGAGATGAACCACTGCTCGGTGGCCCGAAAGATCACCGGTTTCTTGCACCGCCAGCAATGGGGATAACTGTGAGTCAGTTCATCGGCGTGGAGCAGCCGCCCCCTCTCCCGGAGAAGCTCAATGATCTCGGTGTTGGCCTCAAAGATGTTCTTGCCCCCGAAAAGAGGAAGGTCTTTTTCGAAATGTCCGGTGTCGTCCACCGGAGAGTAGACCTCGAGCCCGTAGCTCAGGCCACTTTCGTAGTCCTCCTCTCCATGGCCCGGTGCAATGTGCACGCAACCGGTTCCGGCCTCAAGCGTTACGTAATCCGCTAGAATGAAAAGACTTTCCCGCGGGTAGAAAGGATGCTGAGCGTGCTTGCCTTCGAGGAGACGCGGATCGATGCGTTTTAGAATCTCGGGAAGCTCTCGTTCAAGCTCGGCACAGAGGGCCGAGACCCGGCCTTCGGCCAGGATCAGGACTTCCTCTCCCCATTTCACCGCGAGATACTCAAACTCCGGGTTGAGGGCCACCGCCAGGTTGGCCGGAAGGGTCCAAGGAGTGGTGGTCCAGATGACCACGGAGGCGGATTCCGGAAGATCCAGGGTCTTGCGAGCATCTTCGGCCAGGGGAAACTTCACGTAGATGGAGGGGGAACGGTGATCGTAGTACTCCACTTCGGCCTCGGCTAGCGCGGTCACGCAATGGGTGCACCAGAAGACTGGCTTCTTGCGGCGATAGACCTGCCCGGAGGAGAGGAATCTTACGAACTCCCGGGCAATGGTAGCCTCGTAGTCCGGGCTCATGGTGAGATAAGGGTTTTCCCAATCCCCGAGGACGCCCAGCCGGCGAAACTCTTCCCGCTGGATCTCTATGAAACGCCGGGCATAAGCCCGGCAGTGCTTGCGGATCTCGTTTTTGGGAAGCTCCCCGCGGCGGACTCCCAGTTCTCTTTCCACATTGAGTTCGATGGGAAGCCCATGACAATCCCAGCCCGGAACATAAGGAGCCCGATAGCCCATCATGCGCCGGCTCTTGAGGATAATATCCTTGAGGACCTTGTTGAGGGCCGTGCCCATGTGGATGTGGCCGTTGGCGTAAGGGGGGCCGTCGTGGAGCACGAAAAGGGGGGCTTCCCGCTGGTTGAGCTTTTCATAAAGCCGGATCTTTTCCCAGAACTTGAGAAATTCGGGCTCCCTCTGGGGAAGTTTGCCCTTCATGGGGAAATCGGTCCGGGGCAGATTCAGCGTGGCCTTCCAGTCCATGGGTCACTCCCTCCTCGAAGATGACCTTTCCCTTACTTAAACCGCAAAGAAGAAATCGGGCAAGGATTAAAATCTTTAATTTCTGAGACCTCTGAATAACATCCCCCCTCCCTCCGGGAGGGGATAGGGGAAGAAAACCCTTAAAATTTCCCCTCCCAAAC
>WFPH01000017.1 GCA_015487645.1 Thermosulfurimonas sp.
ACAGCTCCAGGGGAGACCTTGGGACGGGGTGGTTTCTGGGGCTTGGGGTACTTGGCGGCCTTGTCCCGGATGCTGTCCAGAAAGGCCTCGATGCGGGTCACTACCCCGGCGTCTGCACTATGTTCGTCGATTTCGATCTGAAGATAGGGTTTGCCTCCCAGAAGTTCCTCAAAGAAGTGCTCGATGAAAGAATCCGGGCCACAAGAGAAGTTGGTGATGAAGATGGGGAAGAGCTGAGGATGTTCACGGCAGAAATGGGCTGCAAGCAGAATCCGCTGGCCGTAGCGCCAGTACATACCTTCGAGGCCGTCGAGATCCTCTATCTCCGAAAGCGGTAGCATATCTACCGGGAGCCCCACTACGCCCAGACTCCGGATCTTGTGATGGATGGAAAGATTGGCCCCGGGGTCAAAGGCGTTGTAAGGTCGCCCCACGATCACGAAGGCCACCTCGTCGGGCTTGAGCCCTTCGAGGACCTCGCGTCCCCGCGCTCTACACCAGCGGTAGAAGTCTTCCTGAGTCTTTTCAGCGGCCGAGAGGGCCTTTTTCATCTCCCGCCAGGAGACCCCTAGCTTCCGGGCGAGATCTCGAAACTCCTCCCGAAGGAGACTTCCCCCGGTCCCGAAATGGAAAACCGGAGAGATGGCCTCGGCCCCGAAATCTTTGAAGGAGATGGAGGCATGGACCGCCCAGGGGAACCCCTGAACATAAGGGCAGATCTTTCCGCTCTTGAGTTCAGGATGGTCTGAGGGGAGGTCCGTGATCTGGGGGATGAAGATACGCTTTACTCCACGCTTTAGGAGGTCAAGCACGTGGCCGTGGGCTAGCTTGACCGGGAAACAGGTCTCGGCCGCCACGATCTCGCACCCTTCCTTGATGAGTTCCTTGCTCGTGGGCGAGGAGAGCACCACCCGGAAACCTAGTTCCTGGAAAAGGGTGACAAAGAAGGGAAGACGCTCCCAAAAGAAGAGGGTCCGGGGGATACCTATTTCGCCCCTGGGGAAATCGCCTTCTTCCCTGAGATAGGAAAGGAGCTTCCTTTCGCGCTCAAGAACCAGATTCGGCAGGCTCTCCGGGGGTTTGCGGTGTTCCACCTCGTAGCGCTCGCAGCGCCCCCCATAGTAATACGGGGGATTGCCCTCCACCGAGACCTTGTGGATCTCGCAGCGATTGGGACAGGCCCGGCACTCGAAGGTGGATATGCGATATTGCACCCGGGTGAGATCAAAGCCCTTGAAACGGCTCTTTTCCCAGGTGTGCTCGTTTTTGGCCAGCAGGGCCACCCCGATGGCCCCGGTGACCTCATGGTGGGGAGGCACATAGATGGGCCGCTCAAGAACCTTCTCAAAGGCCGCCACTATGCCTTTATTGAAGGCCGTGGCTCCCTGGAAGAAGATCTTTTGACCGATCTTGCGGTCTTCTACCACCTTGTTGAGGTAGTTGTAAACGATGGCATAACAGAGCCCGGCAATGAGGTCTTTTTTGGGGAGACCCTGCTGCTGGTAGTGCAGGAGATCGGACTGCATGAAAACCGTGCAGCGCTCTCCCATCTTGAGAGGGGCCTCGCTCTCGAGAGCCATTTCCCCGAACCGTTCTATAGGCACCCCCAGGCGCACGGCCTGTTCTTCCAGAAAAGAACCTGTGCCGGCGGCACAGGCCTTGTTCATGGTGAAGTCCACCACGGTGCCCTTCTCGAGGCGGATATACTTGGAGTCCTGGCCCCCGATCTCAAAGATGGTGTCCACCTCGGGGTCCAGGGCCAGGGCCCCCATGGCCTGGGCCGTGATCTCGTTGCGGATGATGTCCGCGCCCACGAAGTCCCCCACGAGATAGCGGCCGGAACCCGTAGTCCCCACCCCCAGGACCTCCACCTCCCGCGGGAGTTTTTCCGCGAGTCTGGCCAGTCCTTCCTTCACGCTCTCGAGCGGCTTTCCGTGGTGGAGCATATAGACCTTGGCCACCAAGGCCCCGTTTTCATCCAGGGCTACCAGCTTGGTGCTCACCGAGCCCACATCGATACCCAGATAGATCCTCTCCACCTGGGCCGGAGCCACCTTGGGAGGGATGTAGACCGAGCGCATGGGGGAGAGCTTGGGGAAACGCTGGGGAGAGGGCTTCCTTTCCCGGAGGTAGGCCCGAAGGATGTCCGAGCCCCGGTAGGGGGAAGCGGCCCGACCATCAAGCCCGTAAAGGGCCGCTCCGATGGCGCCCATGATTCCGTGATGCTCCGGGATGATGAGTTCCTCGTCCTTGAGACCGAAGACCTCCTTGATGGCTCTGCGCACGCCCAGATTGGCCGCCACTCCGCCCTGAAAGACCACCGGCGGCTCCACTTTCCGACCTTTGGCCAGGTTGCTTTTCAGGTTCCGGATAATGGCAAAACAAAGCCCGGCAATGATCTCGTGATCCGGAACGGCAGCCTGTTGCAGGTGGATCATGTCCGACTTGGCGAAAACCGTACAGCGCCCGGCGATGCGCGGGATATTTTCCGCCTTTAGCGCCAGACGACTAAACTCCTCGATGGAGTAACCCAGACGGGCGGCCTGTTGCTCAAGGAAAGCGCCGGTGCCCGCGGCGCAGAGGGTGTTCAGCGCAAAATCCGCGATCCGGAACCGGCCTTCTTCATGTTTGATGAAAATGAGTTTGGAATCCTCACCGCCGATGTCGATGATGGTCCGGGCCTCGGGATGAAAGTGCTCCACGGCCCGGGCATGGGCGATGACCTCGTTTACAAAGGCCGCGCCCAGAATCTGGGAAATGAACTTTCCGGCGGTCCCGGTACAGGTAATTCCGGAAAGTTCAGAGCCGAAACGCGCTTCCACCTCGGAGAGCAATCTCTCCGCGGTTTCTACCGGCTGACCGTGGGTCTTCTGATAGACCTTGTGGATGAGGTTCCGGTCTTCATCGAGGACCACAATCTTGGCCGTTCCGGAACCCACATCAAGCCCCACATAAAGCCGCCCCATATTATGCCCCCTTAGGGAGATCCTTTAAAAGGTAAAAATAGTTTTAAAATGCCTTTCCGGCAAGGTGTGAAGGAGTTTTTGGTAAAGACTTTGGCCGGTATCTTCCACATTTACCCTAAGAGTGAGGATGGGGATTCCCCGGGCCCGATAAAAATCTTTCAACGGTAGGGTTCTTTCCCGATACCAGCGGAGCTTGCGGGCCACGAGGGTTTCGGTGTCATCCTGACGGTGTCGACGATCGCCCGCCGGATCCCGAGAAAGCCGCTCACGGAGGTTTTTTTCGTCCAGGGAAAGTTCCAGGGCGAGCCGAAGGTCCACCAGAGGAAGGAGGTCCCGGGCCTGGCCTTCGTGACGGGGAAGCCCGTTCAGGAGGAGAAGGTCCTCCTCGCGGGCTCCTTCTCTTTCTAGGAAGCTCCGGAGGATCTTTTCGGCCAGATAGAAGTGCTCGTCCTCCAGGAGGAGGCCCTCGGCCAACACCCTCCGGACAAACTCAACCTCCTCGGGAGTAATTTCCGGAGGCGCCTCCCCGCGAGCGATTCTTCGAAGTTCGGCTCCGAAATCGAAATGGTGCACCCGGACCCCGTAGAGCCCGCAACTTTTCAGGGTTTCACCCAGAGGAGTCTTACCTGAACCAGTGGGACCAATGAGATGCAGGGCCTTCATGGAAGGAGGGCGTCCACAAAGGCTTTCGGTTCAAAGGGAGCCAGATCTTCCATCTTTTCGCCCAGTCCCACGAAGCGAATGGGGAGCTTGAAAAGGTGGGCTACCGTTACGGCGATCCCGCCTTTGGCCGTGCCATCCATTTTGGTCACAATAAGGGAGTGAAGTTTTACCGCCTCCCCGAAGAGTTTGGCCTGGCTTACAGCGTTCTGGCCCGTAGTGGCATCGAGCACCAGGATATTCTCATGCGGAGCTCCGGGGACGACCTTTCCGGCCACCCGGACCATCTTTTTGAGTTCTTCCATGAGGTTGTACTTGGTATGGAGGCGGCCGGCGGTGTCCACCAGGACTACGTCCACCCCTCGGGCCTTGGCGGCCTCCAATCCCTGATAGACCACGGCCCCGGGGTCGGCCCCCTGGGCCTGTTTGACGACCTCAAAGCCCACCCGCTCTCCCCAGGTTTCAAGCTGCTCGATGGCAGCCGCCCGAAAAGTATCCGCAGCCACCGCCAGCACCGAAAAACCGCGGCCCTTGAGATGCCAGGCCACTTTGGCCAGAGTGGTGGTCTTACCCACCCCGTTGACCCCGATGAAAAAGATGACCGCCGGAGTAGCCTCCGGGGGAAAGGGCGGGGCTTCCAGGGAGAGCATCTTCAAGACTTCTTCCCGTAGACTGTGCTTGAGTTCGCTTACTTTTAAGGGCTCTCCGAGCATCAGTTTGCGTCGAGAGGGTTCCAGCAGCTTGGTCACGGTCTCGATACCGATGTCGGCCGTGATGAGGATCTCCTCGAGCTCCTCTAAAAAGGCCTGATCCACCAGGCGATCGATCTCAAAGAGTTCTCCCAGAGTCTCCTTGAGACGATCCCGGGTCTTGGAGAGCCCGGCCTGGAACTTCTGCCAAAGGCCCTTTTCTTCCTTAGAGATTTCCGACTCAGGAGGGGTGGAAGGAACTTCTTCCCGGGGCTTTTCCTTTTTTCTACGGAACCACTTGAGCATTCTTCCGCCTTGCGTTAAAGGTTGGACCATACTTTATTATCAATTTTCCGACGAGGCAAGAAAATGGAGATAGAGCTCAACCTGGTACCAGAGGATCGTCGGCGGCCGATTCCAGAACTGAAAAATCTGGTCTTTGGAAGACTTTTCACGGAACATATGTTCGTAATGGAGTACGACTGTGAGCGCGGGTGGCATTCAGCCCGCATCGAGCCTTACTCCCCCATCACCCTGGATCCGGCGGCCATCGTGCTGCACTATGCCCAGACCATCTTCGAGGGTCTCAAGGCTTACTATGGGGTGGACGGGAAAATTCGGCTCTTCCGCCCCTGGGAGAACATGCGGCGCCTCAACCGGGGAGCCGAGCGTCTGTGTATGCCCAAGGTAGATGAGGAGTTCGTGCTCTCGGCCATCAAAAAGCTGGTCCTCATCGACCGGGACTGGATCCCCCGGGAGAAAGGAGCCGCCCTCTATATCCGGCCCTTTATGTTCGGCACTGAACCCTCCCTGGGGGTCAAGCCCAGCCATACCTATCTGCTCCTGGTGATCCTTTCTCCGGTGAGCGCTTATTACCAGGAAGGTTTCAATCCGGTGAAGATCTATGTCACGGATGAGTTCGTGCGGGCCGCTCCGGGAGGCACGGGGGAGGTCAAGGCCGGGGGCAACTATGCGGCCAGTCTCAAGGCCGCCGAGGTGGCCAAGGAAAAGGGCTACACGCAGGTGCTGTGGCTAGACGCGGTGGAGCGGCGCTACGTGGAAGAAGTGGGCACCATGAACATCTTCTTCTATTTCGAGGACGAGTTGGTCACCCCCGCCCTTTCCGGAAGCATCCTGCCCGGGATTACCCGGGATTCGGTGATACGACTCGCGCGACACTGGGGGCTTCCGGTTTCGGAAAGGCGTCTGAGTATCGAAGAGGTTATCAAGGGCATTGAGAGCGGAAGGCTCAAGGAATGTTTCGGTACCGGGACCGCGGCCGTGATCTCCCCGGTGGGGGCCCTACACTACAGAGGCCGGGAGTATGTGATCAACCAGGGCGAGACCGGGCCGCTAGCCCGCCGGCTCTTCGATGAACTTACGGGCATCCAGTACGGGGAAAAAGAGGACCCCTTCGGCTGGACCCTGATTTTAGACTAAAAGTCCACGATCTTTTTGGCCTTGGCGGTCTCTCTTTGTACGGCCGCGGCCTTATCGAGATCGAAGTCGGCCAGTTCCTCCTCCCCCAGATCCCGATAGACCTGGCTGCGGGCCATAAAGGCCGCAGCGTAAAGGGGTTCGATGTCGATAGCCCGGTTAAAAAACTCCAGGGCTTTCTCTAAGAGGGCCCTTTTGTCCTCCTCCTGGTCGGTGAGCTGACTGCGACGGTAGAAGATCTGGCCCATCCGAAAATGGAGTCGGGGATTTTCAGGTTCGAGGGAAAGGGCTTTTTCGAGATCGGCCTCGGCCTCATCCAGACGTTCCAGTTTGAGATAGGCTGCGGCCCGGGCCTGGTAAGCCTTGGCCATCTGGGGATCAGCCTCGAGGGCCTTAGAAAGATACTCGATGGCCTCTTCGAAGCGTTGTTTCATAAGGAGAAAAGCCCCTTCCTCGAAAAGTTCCTGGGGACTCATGGAAACCCTCCACCGTTAAGGTTTTGAGCTATGAAGTTAACGTCAAACTGCCGGTCTTACAAGGTTGAGTTTGACGAAAATTTAGGTAATTTGAGAAGGTGAGGAGGGGTGCCCGAGTGGTCGAAGGGGGCGGCCTTGAAAGCCGCTGAGGGCCTTAGCGCCCTCCGGGGGTTCGAATCCCTCCCCCTCCGCAGGGCTTGATAGAGGGAAAAAGTCTGGCTAAACTGGAATTAACCCGGAGGGGTGGCCGAGTGGTCGAAGGCGCTCGCCTGCTAAGCGAGTGTGCCCCCAAAAGGGGCACCGTGGGTTCGAATCCCACCCCCTCCGCCAATCAAGTCCTCCCGCCGGCGTAGCTCAACTGGCAGAGCATGGGATTTGTAATCCCAGGGTTGAGGGTTCAAGTCCCTCCGCCGGCTCTGTTTAAAGACGGAGCGGCTTAAGCTTTAAACTGGGCGGCCAGGGAAGCCAGCTCCTGGGCCAGCCTCGAAAGCCCCTGGGCCTGTTCCAGATTCTTGCGGGCATTTTCCACGGCCCGAACCGCGGCCTGGTACGCTTCCTTGGCCTCCGCGGAAAGGGTTTCCGCGTCTCCTCGGGTAGCTTCCAGTTTTTCGGCGATTTCTGAGATCACGGCGGTCTGCTCCTCCACCGCGGCCGCAATAGTAGAAGCAATTTGATTGATTTCCTCTATGACATGGACGATCTCGTCGGTAGCCTGCACCGCCTGCGAGGCCTCAGTCTGCATGCTACGGATCTTCTGGGTGATCTCGCCGGTGGCCTCGGCGGTCTGGCGGGCGAGTTCCTTGACCTCGTTGGCCACTACCGCAAAGCCCTTGCCGGCCTCCCCGGCCCGGGCGGCCTCGATGGTGGCGTTGAGCGCCAGGAACTTGGTCTGCTCCGCCACCCCGTTGATAAGCTGAATCACGGATTCGATTTCGCGGGAGACCCCTCCCACTTTGTGGATGACCTCCTGAGCCAGGCGGGCCTTTTCCACCGCTTCCCCGGTCACCTGGCTGGCCTTGGCCGTATTCTGGCTGATCTCCTGGATAGCGGAAGAGATCTCGTTTATCGCCTGGGCCTCGGCCTCGGTGTTGGCCAGGATGTTTCCGGCCCCCCGTTCCATGCTCTCGGCCCGAAGCCTGGTTTGCTCGTTACCCTGGATGGTCTCTTCCGCCGCGGCCTTCATATCTCGGGCCTCCCCTTCAAGATCCGCCGAAATGCTGCGAATCTTTTCGATCAAGGGGCGCAGGTCTGCAATGGTTTGATTGATTTTGGTAAGCATTTCCGCAATCTCATCCCGGCCTTTTACTTCCACCTGGTGAGTGAAGTCCCCTCGGGCCATACGGGAGAGGGCCTCATCCAGCGAGGCAAAACCCTTCTGAAGCTTGCGGTGGAGGTAAATTCCGAAGACCACCAATAAAAGGACCGAGAGACAGACGTTAAGGATCTGTAAGATGGAGACCAGCCGAAGCCTTTCCTCGGCCACTTTTTGATAGGAAAGCAGGTCTTCTTTGGTAGTGGCAAGCCCCTGATCAAGCAATTTATAGATCTTTTTGGTGAGAGGGCTCAGATTTTCGTTGTAAATTTCCAGCAGTTCGTCTCGCAGATCGTCCTCGTCCTCCCACTCGTCAGCTCTGGAGAGCATATCGAGGACCTGAGCCGATATACGGCGCATTTGTTGATATTTTTGGAGGACATCCTGGACAAAGGCTTTCTCCTCGGCGGTATGAGCCGAAATATTTTTAAGGTCTTTCTCCAAGGGTTTGGTAGAAAAACGAAATTCGGCCAGATTGAACATGCCCGAGAGGATGTTGACCTTCCAGCGGGTGAATTGATATTTGAGATCCTGGATCCGTAGGAGATCTTCCACGCGTTCTTTGACTTCGTTATTGGCCTTTCGGTACTCTCTTTTGGCCCAGAAAAGGGCCCCCAGGCCACCGAGATTTAATATCACAATAAGAGCAAAAATAAGCCCCATCCGAGCCACCAGACCGAAACGCTTCATAGGCTTTTTCCTCCTCTTAAGTTTCCTCTTCCCAAGCCCTCCCTCAGAGGGGAAGAACGAACTTTTTCAGAGGTCTCGGAGTTTTTCCCTGGCCCTCCAGGATAGCAAAGGTGGATTTTTTAGTCAAATTAATAGAATGCTCGATAAACTTTAGTTAACTATCACCGCGGTCAAGCGATTGCGGCCATGGGTTTTGGAATAGTAGAGGGCTTTGTCCGCGGCTTCCAGCAGGTCTCGAGGGCCTTTGGAGTTGGCCGCCGGGAAATAGCTGGCCACCCCCAGACTTATGGTCACCGTGATACGATGTTCCTCAAAGTGGAAAGGTTCCTTTTCCACCCTTTCCCGTAGCCTTTCCCCGAGTATGCTGGCCCCTTTGAGATCGGTTTCAGGCAATATAATGGCAAACTCCTCCCCTCCGTAGCGGGCGGGAATGTCGCTTTTGCGGATGTTTTGCCGGATGAGTCGGGCCAATTCCTTTAAAATGAAATCGCCGGCCAGGTGCCCATAAGAGTCATTTATCCTCTTAAAATAATCGATATCCAGCATTATCAGAGAGATTGCGTGCCGGTAGCGCCGAGCCCGCTCGAATTCTTCCTTTAGCCGCTCCTGAAAGTAGCGATGATTGTAAAGCTCGGTGAGCCCGTCGAGGATACTTAAAAGCCGGAATCTCTCGTTAGCGGCTTTCAGACGCCGGGCCAGCTCCTCCGTCCGTTTTTTCTCCTCTTTGAGCTGCCTTAAAATGAGAGCACAGTTTAAGCTCAGCTTTTCGAGTTCCTCGTAAGCCTCTTCCAGGAGTTCGGAATAGGGAGGCACTCCTTCATCCGGCAGATCGAAAAAGGCAAAAATGTTTTGGCATTCCGTGGCCACCCGATCGATAAGTTTGATGGTCTCCTGCTCCGAAAACCCCAACAACTCGGGAATTTCTTTGAGAGCCCGATCATATTTTTCACTTTTCTTTTCACTAAAGTAAATACCGCTCAGAAGAGAGGCCAGATGGAGTAAACGAGCGTGTTCTCGGAATTCCTCCGGGGCCTTTTCCCACCGGTGGTGGTAATGCACATCTTCCACAATATGCTCGGGGAGATGCCAGGAGCGGAGGAAATAGGCTCCCGCTTCAGCGTGCGTGAATCCGAAAAGGTCGCGTTCGATCTCCCAGAGGGGTCTGTCGGAAATCTCCTTTTCGTCAAAGACCCGAAGGTAGTCTTCCTCGAGGAGGAGGTAGAGCAGAAGGACGCCTATGTCAAGCAAAAGCCCCGCCGTAAAGAGATGATCGTCTTCCAGGGCGCCTTTCTGAGCCAAAAGGCGGGCTGAGACCGCATTGCTTACCGCCCGTTTCCAGAACTTTTCCAGGTCGAATCCCGAGGGAGTCTGCCCCTTGTGGGGAAAATTTCGGGCTACCGCAAAGGAAAGGGCCAGGTTTTTAATGACATCCGTGCCTAAAAGAGAAATGGCCGTCTCCAGAGAAGTTATCTCTTTAGGCCCTGAACGATAAAGAGGAGAGTTCGCTAGGCCCAGAACCCGGGCCGCCAGCGCCGGATCGAGCCGGATAGTTTCAGCTAACTTTTGATAATCTTCGCTTTTCACCAGCTCCAGCAGACGCATGGCCAACGCCGGAGGCGAGGGCAGGTTAATTCGGCGTTTACGGATTATTTCCTCCACTTTTTGGAAATCCATGGCTTCCTCCGTGCAAAACAGCCGAAATCCTGTAATCTTTTTACCACATTCGGGAAGTTTGGAAACGTGAGATGCGCAAGATAATCCTGCGAGGTTGCCGGGAGCACAATCTCAAGGGCTTCGATCTGGAGCTGCCCCTCTACGGGGTCATTGCCGTGACCGGGATCTCGGGCTCCGGCAAGTCCAGCCTGGTCTTTGACACCCTTTTTGCCGAGGGCGAGCGCCGTTATCTCGAAACCTTCTCCACCTACGTACGACAATACTTCGAGCGTCTGCCCCGTCCGCGGGTGGAGGTCATCGAGAACATCCCTCCGGCCATCGCCATCTCGCAAATCAATCCCGTGAAGAGCTCTCGTTCCACGGTGGGGACGCTTTCGGAGATCACACATTTCGCCAAGATGCTTTATTTTCGGGCCTCCGAAGCCCGATGTGCCGGCTGTGGCCGGACGGTGCTGCCCGCGGAGCCGGTGGCCACGGCCCGCAGGCTCCTTGAGGACTTTTCCGGCCAGCCCGTGATCCTCACCGCACCTGTCCTGGCCGAGAAGGACCCGGAGCTCCTGCGCCGGGGTCTGCTCCAGGCCGGGTACGTGCGGACCTATCTGGCGGGCCGGGTCTGCGATCTAGATGAGGTGGACCATCTCCCGGAAGAACTGGAGGTGGTCCTGGATCGCCTTCGCCTGGAGCCGGCAAACTTCGAACGGGTGGTGGAAGCCCTGGAGAGGGGATTGGCCATCTCCGGAGAAGTGCGGGTGCATCTGCCCTACGGTCAGGAGATCCGCTTTTCGAACCGGCAGCGGTGTCCCTACTGCGGGCTGACAGTCCCCCGTCGCACCCCTAACCTCTTTTCCTTCAACAGTCCCCTCGGCGCCTGTCCGGAATGCCGGGGCTTCGGCCGGGTGCTCGATATCGACTGGGATCTCGTCATCCCGGATCCCCGGAAGTCCCTGCGGGAGGGGGCCCTTACCGTGCTGGAGATGCCCTTTGCCTGGGAGGTCAAGGAAGACCTGCTTGACTACTGCCGCCGGAAGAACGTACCGCTGGATTGTCCATGGGGCGAGCTTCCCGAGGAGATCCGGCGGAAGATCCTTTACGGTGATGGGGCCTGGTACGGGGTCAAGGATCTCTTCGACTGGCTAGAGACCAAACGCTACAAGGTCCACGTACGCATCCTCCTTTCCCGCTTTCGGGCCTACCGGAAGTGCCCCCTCTGCGGGGGGACCCGTTTCCGGAAGGAGGCCCTACAGTTCTATTTGAACGGGCTTCATCTTGGGGACTTCTATGCCCTTTCGGTAGCCGAGGCCCGCCGCTTCCTGGAAGAGTTTCTGGCCCGGGACGGTCTTCCCCGGGCGGAGGAGAGGCTGGCCCGCGAGATCCACCGGCGCCTGCGGTATCTGGATGAGGTTGGGCTGCCCTATCTCACGCTGGATCGCCAGAGCCGGACGCTTTCCGGAGGCGAGGTGGCCCGGGTTCTCCTCACCCGGGCCCTTTCCTCGGAACTCACCGAGACCCTCTATCTCTTCGATGAACCCACCACCGGCCTGCACCCCCGCGACACCGCCCGGGTGGTCCGTTTCCTCCGGGAGCTTTCCGCCCAGGGCAACACCGCGGTGGTGGTGGAACACGATCCGGAGGTCATCCTTTCGGCGGACCTGGTGGTGGATCTCGGCCCCGGAGCCGGAGAGGCCGGGGGACATCTCCTTTACGTGGGACCACCCGAAAAGCTCCTCAAGGAAAACACCCCGACTGGAACGGCTCTCAGAGAGTGTTCGACCCCCCGAAGGAAGCCCGCTTCCGGCGTTCCGGACTTGGAGACCCGGCCGGCGCTCGTCCTTTCCGGGGCCCGGGAGAACAATCTCAAAGATCTCAACGTGCGCATCCCCCTGGGGAGCTTCACGGTGGTTTGCGGGGTCTCCGGCTCCGGCAAATCCACCCTGGTGGAACTCTGTCTTTACCGGGGGCTTCGGCGGGCCCGGGGGGAGACTACCGAGCCTCCCGGACGTTTTTCCTCCCTCCAGGGACACGAAGGGCTTTCGGCCGTGGAACTCCTCGATCAGACCCCCCTAGCCCGCACCCCCCGGGGGAACCTGGCCACCTATCTGCGGGTCTACGATCTCATCCGGCGGCTTCTGGCTTCCTCTCCAGAGGCCAAGGCCCGGGGGCTTACCGCCAGCCACTTTTCCTTCAACTCTCCAGAGGGCCGCTGCCCGGAGTGCGAAGGGCTGGGCTATCAGGTGGTGGAGATGCAGTTCCTTTCGGATTTGAGCTTTCCCTGTGAGGCCTGCGGAGGGAAACGTTTCCGGCCGGAGATCCTCTCCGTGCGCTGGCGGGGCCGGAACGTGGCCGAGATCCTGGATCTGACCGTGGAAGGGGCCCTGGCCTTTTTCCGGGGGCATGCGGAGCTCGTACGCCGACTGCGAGCGGCCGAAAAAGTGGGGCTGGCCTATCTCCGTCTGGGGCAACCCCTTTCCACCCTCTCCGGGGGCGAGGCCCAACGGCTCAAGATGGCCCGGGCCTTCGCCCTTCCGGAAGACCAGCGCGCCCTTTTCATCCTGGACGAGCCCACCGTGGGGCTTCACCTCAAGGACATCGAAAAACTCCTCTCGGCCCTGCGGGAACTGGTCTCCCGGGGGCATACCGTGGTAGCCGTGGAGCACCATCCGGAGATTATCCTGGCGGCGGACTGGGTGATCGAACTCGGTCCGGAAGGGGGAGAGGCCGGGGGGTATCTCCTCCACCAGGAGACGGTAAAGGAACTTCTGGAAAAGGAAACTCCCACCGGAGAATGGCTCAAGCGGTATCTGGCCGGTGAGATACGGGTGGGTGAGAGCCGGGTTCCCCGAAGGCCGCCCCGGGAACGGATCATCAGTCTTCGCGGGGCCCGACATCACAACCTCAAGAACATCGACCTAGATCTCCCCCGGGACAAGCTCATCGTGGTCACCGGGGTTTCCGGCTCCGGGAAGTCCACTCTGGCCTTCGATCTCATTTTCGCTGAGGGCCAGCGGCGATATCTCGAGAGTCTCCCGGCCTATCTCCGGCAGTTCGTCAAGCTCCACGAGGAACCGGAGGTGGACCTCATCTCGGGGCTTCCGCCCACGGTGGCCCTTGAGCAGCGCTCGAGCCGCCCCGGTCCCCGCTCCACGGTAGGGACCATGACCGAGATCCTGCCCTACCTCCGGCTCCTTTTTGCCCGGGTGGGGGAAGCCTACTGCCCCCGGTGTGGCCAACGCCTGGTGCGGACGGATCGGGAGAGTCTGCTCCAGCGTGTCCTGACGGAGTTTGCGGGCCGGGAGGTCAAGGTCCTTTCCCCCCGGGTCCGCCGACGCAAAGGGTTCCATCGCCCCCTTTTCGAACGGGCGCTTAAGGCCGGTCTTTCCGAGGTGCGGGTGGATGGTCGTTTCCTGACCATGCCCCCTGTACCGGAGCTTTCCCGGTTTCGGGAGCACACCATCGAGCTGGTAGTGGGAGAGGTGCGGGTCTCGCCCGAAAACAGGGCGCGCCTGCAAACCCTCCTCGAGGAGGCCCTCTCCGGCGGACGAGGCGAGGCCGTGATCTGGTCCCCGGAGGGAGAACTTTTCGTGAGCGAAAGACTGAGCTGTGAAGCCTGCGGGGTGAGCCTGCCGGAGCCAGATCCCCTTCTCTTTTCGTTCAACACCCGGGCCGGGGCCTGTCCGGATTGCGGAGGGCTCGGTGAACGCGGGGGCGTACCCTGTTCCACCTGCGGGGGAACGCGTCTCCGCCCCGAGGCTCTGGCCTTTCGGGTGGGGGGAAAGACACTGGCCGAACTCTCGGATATGCCGGTGGCCGATCTCTTGGACTTCCTTTCCGGTCTTGAGTTTTCCGGACGGACCGAGGAGATCGCCCGGCCCATCCTGCGGGAGGTCCTTTCCCGACTGGGCTTCCTGGTAGAGGTCGGCCTGCCCTATCTTTCCCTTTCCCGGTCCGGGGAAAGCCTCTCCGGAGGCGAGGCCCAGCGGGTAAGGCTCTCGGCGGAGCTGGGTTCCAATCTCACCGGGGTGGCTTACATCCTGGACGAGCCTACCATAGGTCTGCATCCCAGGGATACGGACAAGCTCCTCTCCGCCCTGAGACGACTCCGGGATCGGGGCAACACCGTAATCGTGGTGGAGCACGATGAAGAGACCATCCGGGCGGCGGATCTGGTGGTGGATCTTGGGCCTGGAGGTGGTCGCCGGGGAGGCAAGGTGGTCTATTGCGGTCCTCCGGAGGAGCTTTCTCGGGCCAGAGACTCGCTGACCGCTCGGATCCTCTCCGACCGCAGCCGCTACCGGCTCTCGGGACGGGGCCGGAAATCCGAAGACTTCCTTACCGTGCACGGGGCCAGGCTCCACAACCTGCGTGACATCACCGTGCGTTTCCCCCTGAAGGGCCTTACGGTGGTGACCGGGGTCTCGGGGTCTGGGAAGTCCACCCTGGTTACGGAGGTGCTCTTCCGGAGCCTGGAAGGCCTTCTTTCCGGGCGAGGGGGGCCGGTGGGCTGCCGGAGGATCACCGGGCATGAGGCCCTGCGCCGGGTGCTTCAGGTGGACCATTCCCCCATCGGGCGCACACCCCGCTCCACCCCGGCCACCTATGTGGGGTTCATGACCGAGATCCGCCGGCTCTTTGCCCGTTTGCCCGAGGCCCGGGCCCGGGGGTATACCGAGAGCCGTTTCTCCTTCAATCTGGAGGAGGGGCGGTGCCCGGCCTGTAAGGGCCAGGGGTTCATCCGGGTGGAAATGAAGTTTCTTCCGGAGGTGTATCAGACCTGTGAGCTTTGTGGCGGGGCTCGTTACAACGAGGAGACTTTGGCGGTGCGTTACAAGGGCCGGAACATAGCCGAGGTCCTGGGGATGACCATGGAGGAGGCCCGGGAGTTCTTCGCCTCCGTGCCGGAGATTCACCGGCCGCTTGAGATCCTCTGCGAGCTCGGTCTGGATTACCTGACTCTGGGGCAACCCAGCCCTACGCTCTCCGGGGGCGAGGCCCAGAGGGTGAAACTGGCCACGGAATTCGTGAAAGGCGGCCGGGGAGGCACCCTCTATGTCCTCGATGAGCCTTCCACCGGCCTCCACCTGGCGGACGTACAGAAACTCATGCGTCTTCTCCACGGCCTGGTGGACCGAGGGCACACCGTAGTGGTCATCGAACACAATCTCGAGGTCATCAAGGAGGCGGACTGGATCGTGGACCTCGGTCCGGAAGGGGGCACCGGGGGAGGCCAGCTTCTCTACGAGGGACCACCCGAGGGGCTCCTCTCTCTGGATACCCCTACGGCCAGGGCCCTTAAGGATTATCTGCGGCGGAGAGAAGGGTGAAGAAGATTCTTCTGGTGAAGCTTTCGGCTTTGGGGGACGTGGTTCAGACCTTGCCGGTGCTGGCGGCTCTCAAACGCGAGCGGCCTGAGCTCAGGATCCACTGGGCCGTGGAGGAGGAACAGGCCGGCCTCCTTGAGGGGCACCCCCTGATAGACCGGCTCCTAGTTTTTCCCCGGCGGCGGATCCTCAGGCTCATCCGACATCCTCGGACCCTGGGCCAGGGCCTGGCCCTGGCCCGGGCCTTTGTCCGGACGCTGAGAGCCGAGTCCTACGACGCGGTGCTCGATCTCCAGGGGCTCCTCAAGAGCGCCCTGGTGGTGGCCCTGGCCCGCAGTCCCCGGAAGGTGGGGTTCGCCAACCACCGCGAGGGAAGCACCTGGGTGCTTACGGAGAAACTTCCCCCCTATGATCCGGATCAGCACGCGGTCAGGCGCTATCTTTCGGCTGCGGCTTGCCTCGGAGGGCTTGAAGAACCCGTAGAGTTCCCTCTGCCTCCTCACCCCTCGGCCCGGGAAGTGAGCCGGAGAAAAGGGCTCCCGGCACCTCCCTGGGTGGTCTTCATCCCGGCCACCCGCTGGCGGACCAAACTCTGGCCTGAAAAAGGCTGGCGGGAACTCGCCTCAAGGATATCCGGGCTGGGTCTACCTCTCCTCTGGGTAGGGGGTCCGGGGGATCAAGCTTACATCTCGGGGTTGGCCGTGAAAGGGCTCAATCTTTCGGGGAAACTTACCCTCAAGGAACTGGCCGGAGTACTTTCCGGGGCGGCGGCTGTGGTTTCGGTGGACACCGGCCCCATGCACCTGGCGGCGGCGATCGGACGCCCGGTGGTGGCCCTCTTCGGGCCCACCGCTCCCTGGCGCACCGGCCCTTTTGGAAAGGGCCACCGGGTCCTTCGCGCCGGCCTCCCCTGTAGCCCCTGTTTCCGCCGGAGTTGCCAGGATCCCCGATGTCTTTCCGAGATCTCTCCGGAAGAGGTCTTTGCGGCCCTCAGGGAAGTTTTGGAGGACAATAGGCCCTAAAGCCCTCCGGGCCATAAGTGAAAAGCCCCACGCTGGTAGGTAAAAGTCCGTAATGGTCATCGGAGGAAAGGTAATAGGTCCCCCCCGGGAGGGTCACTCGTTTGAGTCCCTCGAGGGCTTTTTCGGTGAGGGGCTGGCCTTGGGCAAGCAGGGTCTTTACCAGATAGAGGGCGTCCACCAGGGCGGCCATCTCAGGGGAGAGTGGGGTCCCAAAAGTGCGATGTCTCTCCGGAAGGTAAAGGGCCGTGGCCGGGAAGGGGGAGCCGAAGAGTTCGCTGTGGCGGGCCAAAAAGGTTTCATCGGCCAGGTCCGGGCCGAAGACCACCGGAATTCGCAGGCCATAGTCCGAAAGGGCCCGGGCCACTTTGAGGGCGCTTTCCCGATCGCTCCAGGTTATCACGGCCTCGGCTGAAAGTAGTTCCTCGAATTTGGGGTAGAGGTAAGTATCCCCTGGCCCGAACCAGACGATCTTGACCAATTTCAGACGGTACTCCCAGGCGTAGACCTTGAGCCACTTGAGGCCGGTTCGGCCTTCCCGGTTTAAGGAAAGCAGCAGGCCTATTCGCCGGTATCCTTTGGCCGAAAGACACCTCAAGATCCCTTTGGCCGCCATGCGGGGCGAAAGCCCTGTGCGGAAGACCCCCCTGAAGGGCTCTCCGGAGACTTTGAGGGGATCCAGTTCCCCTGTGAGCAGGATGATGGGAAGTCCGTAAGCCCGGGCGGCGGTGAGGGCCGCTTCGTTGGCCGAGGGGGCAAGGGGCCCGAGAAGTAGGTTTACCCCTTCGGCCCTGGCTTTTCTTACGGCAAAGAAAGCCCTTTCTCCTCGAGGCCCGGGGTCGTAAAGGGCCAACCATACCGGTAGCCCCTTGAGACGGAAGCTTGAGGCCAGCTCCCAGGCCAGCGCCAGGGCCTCCTGGACCCGGGGATTTCCCTCCGAGAAAAGGAGGCCGATCTTGGCCGCCTGGGCCGGCAGAGCCAGCCCCAGGATCAGAAGGAGAATCGCGATACGGCGCACTTTATCGGCGCAAGCGTTTCAGGTATTTGCGGGCCAGAGGGGCCTGTTCGCTTCTGGGGTAGTTTTTGAGGATCTTCTCGAAAAGGATCCGAGCGGCTTCCGTATCGCCGATCCGGAGAAAGGCCAGCCCCTGTTTCAGCAGGGCGGCCGGAACCTTGTAGTGTTTGGGATAGCGGTCAATGACCTTCTGGTATTCCAGGACTGTCTCTTATACACATCTCCGAGC